>JANYHV010000043.1 GCA_025362195.1 Fimbriiglobus sp.
GAAGCAGAAGTCGGCCAGCAGCGCGTCGAGGTGCAGAGTACCGGCGACCGGGGCGACGGCGGGGCCGTCGTAGTAGATTCCGGTGGCGGGGTCGTGGCCGGGGGGCAGGAGTCGGTCGTCGGGGGCGAAGACGGGGTTGCGCGTGTACAGGGTGATCTCGGGCAGGGGGCGGTACTGGTCGGCGCGGGCGGTGGCGACGCGGCACTCGGCGTGGGCGTTGAGGGCCCCGGCGAGGTGGGCGGGGGTGAGGACCGGGCGGACGGTGCCGGGGGTGAGCTCGACGAGCTGGCCGGCGCGGCGGTAGAAGAGGCCGGTGGCGGCGAGGATCGCGGTGAGGTCGGCGAGGCTCTCGCGGACGGGTCGGCTGTTGGGGTCGATCAGCACGCTCCTGGGGGCGGGGGCGGCGGGCGGGCCGTCGTGGCCTTCGTCGTCGGGCGGGCCGTCGCCGCCAGGATGGTCGTCGTCGTCGCCCGGGGGGCCGCCCGCCGGGGCCGGCTTCGACTTCCGCGACGGCGTCGGGCCCAGCGGCGGGTCGTAGTGCCGCCCGCGGGGCCGGCCGATCGCCGCCTTGAATTCCTGCCAGCCGCGGCCGGCGCAACTGCTGTGCAGGCACTTGGCACTGAGCCGGCCGTCGGGGGACTGCATGACGCACGCGTCCGGGTCGGCGTGCTCGGGGTTGAAGGGGCAGGCGGCGAGGACGTAGACGGCGCGGCCGCGGGCGTCGGGGCGGTCCTTGAGGTGGAAGCCGACGCCGGTGTCGGCGAGCCAGCGGCCGACGTCCAGGCGGGACGCGAACTCGCCCGCCGAGGGGCCGGCACCGGGCGCGGTGACGCTGCCGGTGCCGGCGGCGGTCCTCGTCGCGGCCGTCGGCGGCGGGCACTCGGCGGCCAGGGCCTCGAGCAGTTCGCGGGTGACGACGCCCACGTCGTCGGGCGACGCCACGTCGGGCACCTCGAGCAGCGTCGCGCGGCGGTGCGGCCGCTCCGGGGTCGAGTCACCCTTACGGGCCCACGTCATCGGCAGCTTGACGATCCTCGAGGCGTTGAAGACCGCGCGATCGACCGTCGCCGCGGGCGTGTCGAACCGGGCGGCGAGCGCCTTGAGCACGCGCTCCACCAGCCGGCCCTCGTCGTCGGCCGTGAGATCGACGCGGTAGAACGCGTGGTAGCCGTTGCCGCTGTCGGCCAAGAGCCCCGCCGGCCAGCCGAGGCCGGCCAGGTGCGCGCGCACCGCGGCGATCACCGCCGACGCCTCGGCCTTCTCGGCGTCGGTGGCGGAGATGCCCGCCGGCCGGACCGGATCGACATCGACCAGCAGCCAGCGGCGGGCGACGATTTGGGCGTCGTTGGTCGCCCCGCCCCTCTTGGCGGGGGCGAGGCGGTGGTCGGCGCGGGCGACGAGGTCGGGCAGGGTCGGGTTGAGGCTGACGTACGTGCCGGCGGCACCCCGCGGGCCCTTGGCCAGGGCGACGGCCAGGTCGCGCAGGCGGTCGCCGGTGAAGTAGCCGCAGAACGTGCGGGCCGGGTAGTCGCCGTTGGGGACGTCGATCAGGCGGACCTCGCGGACCTCGCCGGGGCGGACCAGCCAGGCCCACTGGTCGGCCGCGTAGTCGAGCAGCGCGTCGCCCGTGAAGTCGTCGCCGGGGGGCGGGTACGGGCGGGTGGCGAGGGACCCCGCCGCGGCCGGGGCGTCGGTGCCGTCGCGGGCGTCGTCGTCGGGACGGGTGTCGTCGGGGCGCGGGGGCATCGGGTGCTCCTGGGGGAACAGCCGACCTCCGCCGCGCGGTCAGTCGAGGGGGGGGCGCGGGGTCCGGGACGCGGCCCGGGACACAATAGACTTGCCCCGGGGCCGGAAAGTTGACGCACGATTCCGCCCGGCGGCGAAAAATCTCCCCCGCCGGGGCCCGGTCACGGGGGGTCGGCCAGGGCGGCGAAGGCGTCGCGGAGGCGATCGACGCGGCGCTGCAGGGTGGTCCTCGGGACGCCCCACGCGCGGGCCAGTTCCGCGAGGCTGTAGAGTCGGAGGCCGTCCGCCAGAACGGCGAGTTCGGGGGCGAGCCGCGCCCGGGCCGCCTCGACGTCGAGCCGCAGGTCGGCCGCCCCCGGCCGGTCGGCGCGGCGGTCGG
>JANYHV010000397.1 GCA_025362195.1 Fimbriiglobus sp.
GCCGAACACGCCGACGCCGCAGGTCGTCGGGGACGAGTTGTACATGCTCTCCGACTCCGGCATCCTCACCTGCCTGGACGCCAGAACGGGCAAGGTCCACTACGCCGAACGCCTGGCCGGGAAGTCGTACTCGGCCTCGCCGATCCTGGCCGCCGGCAAGATGTACTTCACCAGCGAAGACGGCGTCGGCCAGGTCGTCGCCGCCGGCAAGGAGTTCAAGGAAGTGGCCCGCAGCGAGCTGAAGGAGAAGACCTTCGCCACTTTCGTGCCGGTGGACGGGGCGCTGTTCGTGCGCACGGAAAGTCAGCTCTACCGCTTCGACCCGAAGTAGCGGCACACTCGCCGTCGGCCGCCGGCCTTGCCCACAGCGCACGGCCGGCCGGTAAGTTTTACCGAACTCGGCAAACTGGAGTCGAAGTCCCGGCGCGGCCCCGATTCGCGCCCGATGATTTCGTCATGACCGCACCGGTTCCCCGAACCGGTTTACGTCGTGAGGTCCGCCATGCTCCGCCAGTTTGCCGCGATTGTTCTGTTGACCGCCTCGTTGGGACGGCTCCCCGCCGTCGAGCCGTCGCCGCTCGCTTCCCCCACGTCGGACGTGATGCTTGGCCTCAAGGTCGCGGCCGCGCTCCAGGCCCACGCCGCGCTCAAAGACTTGACCCTGACGATCGACGTGGTCCGCGGCGTCGCCGTGATCGGCGGCGAAGTCCAGGACGACGACCTGATCGCGGTCGTCCGCGCCGTCGCCGTCAAAGTCCCGGGCCTGACCGACGCGAAGGTCACGTGCTGGGTGCCCGGCGGCAATGACCCGTTCTTCGACCGGGTCCGCGAGAAGCTCGACGGCAAGCCGTCGCCGAAGGTCGAACCGCCCGCCGCGCCGCGCGTCGTGCTGGCCCCGGTCGTGGACCGCCGCGCCGAAACGCACGTCACCGCCCACCGGCCGGCGAACACACCGGCGGACGCCGAGGCGGCCGCCGAAGCCCTGCGGGCGGGGGACTCGCGGTTCGCCCGACTGACCCTGGCGTTCGACGCCGGGGTGGTCGTCGTGAGCGGCCATGCGGCGTCCCACGCCGACGCGATGGCGTTGCTCCTGCACCTCCGCAAGGTGCCGGGGGTGACCCGCGTGCGGCGCGGTTCCATCACCGCCCCGGACTGATACGATGACGCTTTCCCCCTGCCCGCGGGCACCAGAAAGCGACCCACCATGAGCCGCCGCTACGTCGAACAACTCCGCGACGGCGACACCCTCGACGACGTGTACCTGGCGGTCGATAAGCAACTCCGCACCAACCGCAAGGGCGACCTCTTCCTTCAAGTGGACTTGCGCGACCGCACCGGCGGCATGTCGGCCCGCCTGTGGAACGCCGGGGACGCGCAGTTCCGGTCGTTCGAGAACGGCGACTTCCTACACGCCGAGGGCAAGGTGCAGAACTTCCAGGGCACCCTGCAGATCATCCTCGAACACTTCGAGAAGGTCGAGCCGCAGAAAATCGAGGTCGGCGACTTCCTGCCGAAGACCGACCACGACATCGGCAAGTTGACCGAACGCCTCCGCGGCTACCTCCTCGGCCTGACCAACCCGAACCTCCGGGCGCTGGGCGAACTCTTCTTGATGGACGACGACTTCCTGAAGCGGTTCCAAACGTGCCCGGCCGGTGTGAAACTGCACCACGCCTACGTCGGCGGGCTGCTCGAACACACCGTCACCATGATGGACATCGCCGAACGCTTGCTGCCGTTTTACCCCGGCACCGACCGCGAACTGACGCTGACCGGGGTTTTCCTGCACGACATCGGCAAGACGCGCGAGTTGAGCTACGCCCGCGCCTTCGGTTACACCGACGAGGGCCAGCTTTTGGGCCACATCACCATCGGCGTCGAGATGCTCGTCGAAAAGGTGGCCAAGGTGCCCGAGTTGACCGGCGAGCCGTTCCCGCGGGACCTGCTGGTGAAGCTCAAGCACCTCGTCTTGAGCCACCACGGCACGCTCGAGTACGGCAGTCCCAAGGTGCCGATGACGGCCGAGGCGATGCTGCTGCACGCGATCGACGTGATGGACACGCGGATGCACATGATCGCCCGGGACTACAAGGAAGACCGCAACAACGCGACCGCCTGGACGCCGTACAACGGCAACCTGCACCGCCGGTTCTACAAGGGCGGTGCCCACGGCGACCTGTTCACGACCCACTCCGACAGCTTCGATTGACGCCCCCACTGCCCACAAGGCACGCCATGCCCGACTTGACCTCGAAGATTCTGGAAGCCGTCGCGCGGCCGAGTTACATCCCGGTCAAGCCGAAGGTGCTGGCCAAGCGGCTGAACATCACCGACGCCGCCGGGTACGCCGCCTTCCGCCAGACGATCCGAGCGCTGGTCCGCGACGGCCGGCTCGAAGTCGTCGGCGGGTCGGCCCTCCGCGCCGCCGACCTGTACGGCAGCGTCGTCGGCACCTTCCGTCGGACCAACTCCGGGATGTGCTTCGTCCGCCCGACCGTGCCGACGGCCGACACCGGCCCGGACATCCGGGTCCGCGAGGGCAAGACCCTGGACGCCAGTTCGGGCGACGAAGTCCTCGTCAAACTGTCCCGCAAGGAGTCCCGCGGCGGCTTCTCGGCCGGCGAGGTCGTGCGGGTCATGCAGCGCGCGACCCGCACCTTCGTCGGCACCTACTTCGAGCGCGACGGCGAGGCCTTCGTCAAGATCGACGGCACGCAGTTCGCCCACTCGATCGGCGTCGGCGACCCCGGGGCCAAGGGGGCGAAGGCCCAGGACAAGGTCGTCATCGAGATGCTCCGCTTCCCCGCCGGCGAGGAGACGCGCGGCGAGGGCGTCATCGCCGAGGTGCTCGGGCCGCTGTCGCAACCCGGCGTCGATACCCTGTCGGTGGTCCGCGCCTTCGGCCTCCCCGAAGTGTTCCCCGAGGCGGTGCTGGCCGAGGCGCGGGCGCAGGCCGACGCCTTCCGCGACGACGACCTGGAGGGCCGCACCGACTTCACCGGCGACTGCGTCGTCACCATCGACCCCGTGGATGCGCGCGACTTCGACGACGCCGTGAGCGTGACCATCGACCCGGTGACGCAACACTACGTCCTGACCGTCCACATCGCCGACGTGGCCCACTTCGCCCGCCTCGGCAGTGCGCTCGACGGCGAGGCCCGCAAACGGGCGACGAGCGTTTACCTGCCGCAAAAAGTCATCCCGATGTTCCCGGAGGTGATCTCGAACGGCCTGGCGAGCTTGCAGGAAGGCAAGTTGCGCTACGTCAAGACGGTGCAGATCGAGTTGACGCCGACGCTGCAAAAGGCCGACGTGCGATTCTTCAACGGGGCGATCCGCGTCCGCAAGCGGTTCGCCTACGAGCAGGTCCGCGACCTCCTCGCCGGCACCGACCCTGGCACCCCGGTGACCGACGAGGTGCGCGAGTTGGTGACGCGCATGGCCGGCCTGGCGGTGGCGATGCGCAAGAAGCGGATGAAGCGTGGGGCGCTCGAACTGAGTATGCCGGAAGCGGTGCTGGAGTACGACGGCGACGGCCGCGTCAGCGGTGCCCACTTCGCCGTGAACGACTTGAGCCACCAGATGGTCGAGGAGTTCATGCTCGTGGCCAACGAGGCGGTGGCCGAGAACTTCGCCGCCAACAAGTTGAACTTCCTGCGCCGCGTCCACCCCGCGCCGAAGGACGAAAAGCTCGAAGCCTTCGCCCAGTTCGCCGACGTCCTCGGCTACCCGATGCAGCGGGCCACCGACCGCTTCGAGTTGCAACGCGTCCTGAACGCGACCGCCTCCCGGCCCGAGCGCGCGGCGATCCACTTCAGCCTGTTGCGTAGCCTCAAGCAGGCGAGTTACTCGCCCGTCCAGGACGAGCACTACGCGCTGGCGAGCACGCACTACTGCCACTTCACCAGCCCCATCCGCCGCTACCCCGACTTGTCGGTCCACCGGCAACTCGACCGCTGGATCCGCAACGGCAACGCCCAGGGCGACCTCGCCGAACTCAAGCAACTCGGCGACCACTGCTCGAAAATGGAGCGCCGCGCCGAGCAGGCTGAGCGAGAGTTGGTGAAGTTGAAGCTGCTGCAATACCTCGCCACGCGCGTCGGCGAGAAGCTCGACGCGGTCATCACCGGCGTCGCCGACTACGGCTTCTTCGCGCAGGCCGAGCAGTTCCCGGCGGAGGGCCTCGTCCACGTGTCGAGTCTGGCGGACGACTACTACACCTACGATGAGGCGTCTCAATCGCTGTACGGCGGCCGCACGAAGAAGCGCTACCGCCTGGGCGACCGCGTCCGCGTGCAAGTCGCCCGCATCGACTTGCCGAAGCGAATGCTCGACCTCCGCCTCACCCCCGACCAGCCCGAGCAAGCCGAGCGGCCCAAGAAGCCCAAGAAACGCTGGGACTGACGCCGTCACCGTAGCGGTACCAGGTTCGCCACGAACTGGGCCGTGCAGTGCTCCCAGGTGTACTTCGCCGCTTCGGCCAGGCAGGCGTCGCGCCGCCCCGTGGCCAGCGCCCCCGCGACGGCCGTCTCCAGGTCGTCGTGCAAACACCCCAACTCGGGCCGCGTGACGATGTCGATCGGCCCCGTCACCGGGTAGGCGGCGACCGGCACGCCGCTCGCCAGGGCTTCGACGATGACCAGCCCGAAGGTGTCGGTACGGGACGGGAAGACGAACACGTCGGCCGTGGCGTAGCACGCGCCTAACGCCTCGCCCTTGCGGTAGCCGAGGAACTTCGCGGCGGGGTAGCGGCGCTCTAGATCGGCGCGGGCCGGGCCGTCGCCGACGACGACCTTCGTGCCCGGCGTCGCCAGCTTCAGGAAGTCTTCGACGCCTTTCTCCGCCGAGACGCGGCCCACATAAAGTTGCACCGGCCGCGGGTCCGGCGATTCGCCCCGGTCGCGCGGGTGGAAGGTCGAGGCCTCGACGCCGCGCGACCAGCGGCGGATCGGTACCGTGAAGCCGCGGGCCGTCAACTCGCTTACGAGGCTCGGCGTGGCGACCATCATCGCCCCGGCGGCGTTGTGGAAGCGCCGCAGCGCCGCGTACCCCCACGCCTCCGGCACGCGGGCCAGCTCCTTCAAATACTCCGGGTAGCGGGTGTGGTACGCCGTCGTGAACGCCCAGCGTTGGCGGAGACAGTACCGCCGCACGATCAAGCCGAGCGGGCCTTCGGTCGAGACGTGGACGTGGTCGGGCCGGAACTCGCGGACCCGCCGTTCGACGTGCCGCGGGAGCGTCAGGGCGAGGCGGATTTCGGGGTAGAAGGGCACGCCGACTTGCCGGTACGCCGACGGCTCGACGACCTCGACCGTGTGGCCCGCCGCGCGCAGGGTCCGCACCGTCGTGTCGAGGGTCCGCACGACCCCGTTGACCTGCGGGTGCCAGGCGTCGGTGGCGATCAGGATGCGGCGGGCGGCGGTCACGCAGGGTAATCTACGACGGCCCGCGGGGATGAAAGCCGCGTGAGGCGGGTTGCGGCCGCGTGCCCGTGTGCGATAATCCCCGCAACGGGACGGTTCCTGACACGAGGGTTCTCCATGCGTCGTCGCTTCGCCGGGTTGATCGCGGTCTTCTGTGTCGCCGTGTTGTCGGCGGCCGACTGGCCCCGCTTCCGCGGCGTCAACGGCCTGGGCATAGCCGACGCGGTCCCGCTCCCGACGACCTGGTCCGGCACCGACAGCGTCGCGTGGAAGACGGCCCTGCCCGGCACCGGGAACGGGTCACCGATCGTCGCCGGCGGCAAGGTTTACGTCCAGGCGTCCAGTGCGGACGCCTCACAGCGGATGTTGATCTGCCTCGACGCCAAGACCGGCGCGATCGACTGGACCGCCGCCCGGCCCGGCGGCAAGGCCCATGCCCACAGCAAGAACTCGCTCGCGTCTTCGACCCCGGCCGCCGACGCCGACCGCCTGTACGCCGTCTTCTGGGACGGCCGCGAGGTCGCGCTGACGGCCTACGACTTCGCCGGCAAACCGCTCTGGGCCAAGACCCTGGGCGGGTACGCCAGCCAGCACGGCGTCGGCATGTCGCCCGTCGCCTTCGGCGGCAAAGTGTACGTGAATTACGACCAGGACGGGGCGGCCGAGTTCGTCTGCTTCGACGGCAAGTCGGGCGACAAGGTGTGGGCCGCGCCGCGCAAGCCGTTCCGCGCGTGCTATTCGAGCGCGCTCGTCCGCGAGGTCGGCGGCAAGGTCGAAGTCATCGACGCCAGTTCGGCCGGGGTCACCGCCTACGACCCCGAGACGGGCAGCGTCCGCTGGAACTGGGTCTGGAAGTTCGACGGCCAGGTGTTGCGGACCGTCGGCTCGCCGGTCCTCGTCGGCGACACCCTCGTCGCCGTCTCCGGCGACGGCGGCGGCTCGCGCAGTACGGTGGCCCTGAAACTCGGCGACCAGCCGACGCTCCTCTGGGAGAAGCGCAAGGAGACGCCCTACGTGCCCGGGCCGCTCGTCAAAGGCGACCACCTTTATTGGGTGACCGACGGCGGCCTCGCCACGTGTGCCGAGTTGGCGACGGGCAAGACCGTCTGGAGCGAGCGGGCGTTGACGAGCGCCGTGTCGTCGTCGCCGATCCTCGCCGGGGACAACGTCATCGCGGTCGCCGAGGACGGCAAGGCGGTCGTGTTCAAGGCGACGCCGAAGGGCTTCGAGAAGGTCGCCGAAAACGCCCTGGGCGAAGCCGTGTTCGCGTCCCCCGCCGCGGCCGACGGCAAGCTCTACCTGCGCGGCAGCAAGCACCTCTTCGCGCTCGGCGCGAAGTGACGCGGAGGACTTCGCCGGTGGCGGTTAGAAGTCGATGGCGAGCCGGGTGGCGAAGCCTTGGATCAGCCCGCTGCCGACCGGCGTGCCCGTCTGCCGGTCGGCCAGGAAGTAGTTCCACTGGACCTTCATGTTCGGGTTCAGGAACCAGTTCAGCCCCAGCGTCAGGTCGTTGACGACCCCGCCGTTGGCCGCGGCGAGGTTGAGATAACTGTACCGGGCGGCGAGTTGCCAGGCCCCGAAGCCGGTGAACCCGCCGCGGGTCCAGTCGAGCCGGTCCTTGGGGACGACGCGGCCGAACGTGCCGGCCTCGCGGTTGTACTCGCGGTGCTCGCCGGTCAGGAAGTATGCCGCCTCGGCGTAGGCCGATTGCAGGAAGACCGTGCCCCGCGGCTTGGGGTTGGCCGCCGTCCCGGTGTCGGCGTTGTGGACCCAACTCGCGTAGTACTCGGCCTGGAGCGAGAACGGGCCGGCCACGGCCACGAACTCGGGGACGATGATTTCCTGCCGCGTGCCCGGGAAGTTTCCCGTGTCGGCGACGAGCGGGGACAGCGAACTCGGGCTGTTGCGGGCGTCGAGCCTGGCCCGGAAGCGGGCCGCCCCGTCGTCCAGGTCGCGGCTGGCCCCGCCGACCCCGACGTGAACGAGAAATCGCCCGCCGTCCTCGTACACCGGCAGGTAGGTGACGCGGCCGTTCACCTCGACTTCGTTCGTCCCGACGTTCCAGCCGAACGGGTTCCGCGTCGTCTTGAACAGGCCGACGCCCCACGTCCCGCGCTTGTCCGCGTAGGTGTCGAAGACCGTGATCCCCGGCTCGAACCCGTTGTTGAACCCTTCGGCGAAGGCGTCGAACCCGAGCGACCGTTCGAGAAAGGTCAAGAACCGGCTGCTCGTCAGGTGCTCGAAGGAGTACAGCGGTTTCTGGTTGCCCACCCGCACGTTGCCGACGACCGGCAGCTCTTTGAACGTGACCCACACGTCGGTCGGGTAGGTCGCGTTCCCGGTCCGCGTGCTGTTCGGCGCGAGCAGCAGACCGTTGGCGAAATCGACCTGGGTGTAGAACTCGATGTTTTTGTAGATCGTCCCGCCCACGTCGAGGCGGAGCCGGCGGAACGACACGCCGTTGTCGAGCGCGTTGGTCCCCGGGATGTTGTCGTGGACTTCGCGCGACGCGAGGTAGCCGACGGTGTCGAACTGGAACCGGCCGCCGACGAACAGGGAGAAGTCTTTGTTCTCCGACTCGAACCGCAGCCCGCTCTTCCAGTAGTCCTTCAACGGCACCTTGTCTGGCGTCGAGACCCCGCCGGGCGAAACCGGCACCGCGACCGGTGCGGCCGGCTCTTTGACGGCCGGCGCGACCGGGGCTACGGTCGCCAGCGGGGCTACGTCTTGAGCCGACGCCGGGGCGAGACTCGCCCCGAAGAAGAGGATTGCGGCGAACGCCGCGCGAAGCGGCCCGGACCTGTCTTGAGCCGTTGACATGCCAAACCCGCGCGGCCATTGATGGTGAATGGCCGGGCGGATAGCGTGGGCGGTCCGAAGAGAATAGGGCAAACCCCGCGCCGCCGGCCGAGTTACTTGCCGGTCAGAACGATGTCGACGACCTTGTCCGGGGTGATGTCGAAGGTCAGTCCGGACGACTTGGCGTCCTCGTACTTCTTGGGGACGGCGAGGTAGGTGCCGTCCCGGCCGCCGATCGTGAGCGGTTTGCCGTCCTTCACCTGCGGCTTGGCGTATTGGGCGTAGTTCGCCGTCCGCACGGCGGCGCGGACCTTGCCCAGGGGCGTCGATGGGACCCGGAATTGCCCGGTGCTGGCGATCTCCCCCCGCCCGCTGAGGGTGCCCGCCTCGTTCTCGAAGACGACCTCGCCCATCGTCAAGGTGACGCCGTCGAGGGTGATCTTCCCGGTCACCACCGTGTCCGTGGGAGGTGGGGTCCCGGTGCCGCACCCGGCGACCAGGATCGTGAACCCTAACAGTAACGTTGCTTTCCGCATTTCGACTCCGACTTGCGCGTCAAAAAGCCCCGGGCCGAGTGGACCGGGGCAGAGGACCTAGTTACCAGTCGGTGCCGAGGACGCTGCCGTCGTTCGGGAGGAGCGCCTGGCTCCACGTCAGTTGGGTGATGCCGGAGGTTACGCCCCGCACGCTGCCGTCGCCCATGCCGAGCATGATGACCGAGGAACTGTGGCCGTGGGCGCGGCGGTTGTCGCACTGGGCGTTGGTCGGGGAGAACTGCGGCACTGGGAACTGCCGCTGGGTGACCGGCGGGGTCGTGCTGACCGGGAACCGGGCGAAGGTCGGCCAGTACTGGTCTTCGGCCGGGTGGCCCCACGACGTGCCGAACGTGTCGGTGTTGTTCGGCATCCCGGCCGGCCCGCACGCCTTGCGCTTCTCCGCCAGGAAGATGGTGTTCGAGGTGCCGTCCGTGATGCCCACGAGGGACCGCTTGCCGGACGTACACTGCCAGTCGCCGGGGTTGCTCGGGTTGAACTCGGGCCGGCCGAAGACCTGGAAGTTACACGCGTAGCTGCACAGCGCGACATCGACCGGGCTTTTCCACATCCACCCGGACGAGAAGCCGTTCACGTAGATGTTCCCCGACCCGGTCGTGTCGGCCGGGGCGACGAGCATCTTGATCGGCACGCTCATCGCGGCCCGGTTGGCGTCGATGGCCCCGAGCGAACTGCCCGGCCAGTTGGTGACGTTCGCCGAGATCGCGCCCTGCTCGTAGTACGGCAGCAGGGCGAAGAAGAACGGGCTGTCGCTCGCCGCGTAGTTCGTCACCACCGGGTTGCTCCACCAGAACGAAACGACCGGCGGGAGGGTGGCGACCGCGTCGTGCCCGCCGTGGCAGGCGAGGACGACTTGCTTGATGTTGTTCTGGCTTTGGGCACGCGCCGCGGCGTCGCGGACCTTTTGCACGGCCGGCAGTAACAGGCCGATCAAAATGGCGATGATGGCGATGACCACCAGGAGTTCGATCAGTGTGAACGCCGAACGCTGCCTGCGAATACGAGTCACCATGGCGGTGAGGCCTTTCTGAAGTGGTGGGCACGACCGAGACGGGGTCTCGAAGAGGTGCCGGCGGGATGAGTATACTCTGGCAGCGCTCCGAAACTGACGCAAGCAGAATTCGCCCGAACTCTCGGATCCGCCCGACGAGCACCGCCCCGGTCGCCGGCCGGGGTGTCCCCGTAGATTTTGGCACAGCGGTTGTTTACGCTGTCGCCTCACGGCTGCGCACACGGGAGGCACGGATGCCCACTCTCACGATCGAATACCACACCGACGCCGAACGCCTCGACCTCGAGCGCGTCATCGCC
>JANYHV010000422.1 GCA_025362195.1 Fimbriiglobus sp.
CGACGGCGTCGGCAACCGCGGCCTCGACCGCCTCCTCGAAGACACGCTCGACCCCAGCCGCAACGTCGATGCCGAGTTCCGCACGACGGTCCTGGCGCTGACCGACGGCCGGGTGCTCGCGGGCCTGGCACTCCGCGAGGAAGGCCAGACGCTGATTCTCGTGGACGCGCTCGGCAATGAGCAGCGCGTCCCGAAGGGCGACATCGAGACCCGCAAACTGTCGCCGCTCTCGCCGATGCCGGCCAGCTTCGACACGGCGATCAAGCCGGAGGAGTACTACGACCTGCTGGCGTACCTCCTCGAACAGCGAGCGAAGTAGGCAGGCTCGGGCGGTGCGCCGGCCGCTGAATCCTTGGCGCGTGAGTGCGACCCGATTCGGAGGAGTGACACCGGCCACTGCCCCTGACGGGTAACGCTCCAGGCCAGGCTTAGCGTTCGTTCACCACCCATCCGTTACCGGGAGACGAAATGGTCAGGATCATGACATTCGTGGTGATTGTCTCGGGGCTGGGGGTCGGTTCGTCGGCGCGGGCCGACGAGGCCGAGGACAAGGCCGTCGCGTTCGCGGAGAAGCTCGGTGGCAAAGTCACCCGCGGTGACAGCGTCGCCGGCAAGCCGGTCGTGATGGTCAGCCTCAGCGGCTCGAACGTGACGGACGGCGAGTTGAAGCAACTCTTGGACATCAATGGCCTCACCGTGCTCAACCTCAGCAACACGTGGGTGACGGACGCGGGGATGAAGGAACTGGCGGCCTTCAAGAACCTGACCACCCTGATCCTGGACCAGAAGCAGATCACGAACGCTACGCTCAAGGAGTTGGGCGAGAACAAACTCCTCCACCTGCTGTCTCAGGCGACCACCGCGGACGGCAAGCGGCCCTTAACAGAGGACGATGTTACCTCACTCCTCCTGTCCAACACGAAGGTGACGGGTGAGGGTTTGAAGGCACTGGCACGCCTCAAAAACCTCGAGACCCTCACCACCCACAGCGATCAGGTGACGGACGCCGTATTGAAGGCGTTGCGGGAGCACAACATGCTCCACGTGCTGTCCCAGGCGACGACAGCGGGCGGGAAAAGGCCCACCAAAGCTGAAGACGTGACCACGCTCGACCTGTACGAAACGCAAGTGACGGACGCGGGACTGAGGGAACTCGCTTCACTCATAAACCTCTCTACTCTCAGCCTGCCCAGGACTAAGGGGGCGAACGCGGGCTTAAAAGAACTTGTACCCCTCAAAAAACTTGCCACCCTCAGCCTCGATCATACGCATGTAACGGACGCGGGGTTGAAGGAACTCGCGTCACTTACAAATCTGACCACCATTGACATGATGGTCACTAACAGAAGTCTTAGGGCATTGCGGGAAGCCAACCTGCTCCACTTGCTCAGACAAGCGAAAACCGGCGATGCAAAGAGGGCGAACAAAGCAGATGACGTTGCCCACCTCAACCTGTCAGGCACAGAGGTAACGGACGTGGGGTTAAAGGAACTCGTCCCACTCGTAAAACTCACCACACTCAACCTCGATTACACGCATGTCACGGACGCGGGGTTGAAGGAACTCGCACCCCTTACAAAACTCACCAACCTCGGGCTGAACAGTTTTAAGGTTTCGGACGTGGGACTCAAGCACCTTGCCCCGTTCACAAGCCTTACCACGATTAGACTGCATGAACGACACATGACGGACAGGGGGCTGAAAGAAGTCGCGTCACTCGAAAAACTGACGACTCTCAACGTCTACATCACTAACGGGAAGGCTGCGGATGCGGGGTTGAAGGCGTTGCGGGAGTGCGGGCTGCTTCATGTACTGTCATGCGCTACGACCGCGGATGGGAGGAGGCCCGACAAACCTGAAGACGTCGCCACGCTCGACCTAACCTGGGTGCGGATCACGGAAGCGGGGATTCAAGAACTCGCCCCCCTCAAGAACCTCACTTCCCTGACTCTGGATCGTAACCATA
This sequence comes from Fimbriiglobus sp., assembly GCA_025362195.1. Classification (GTDB taxonomy): domain Bacteria; phylum Planctomycetota; class Planctomycetia; order Gemmatales; family Gemmataceae; genus Fimbriiglobus. The sequence continues at coordinate 1,967 of JANYHV010000422.1, forward strand.
TAACGGATGCAGTACTGAAAGCGTTGAGGGAAGCCAATCTGCTCCACGTTTTGTCATATGCTTATGCTGATTACCGCCGCGGCGTATCCACAAGGCCGGCTAAAGTCGAAGAGGTGACATTCATGAATCTGAGCGGTACGCGGTTGACAGACGCGGGAATTATGGAACTCTTCCCTCTGAAAAATCTCACGACTCTCTTTTTGCCTTCGAAGGGGGTTACGGACGCGGGGGTGGGAGAACTCCAAAAGGCGTTGCCGAAGTGCAAGATCAGTCGCTAGCCGACGGCCGGAGTGCTTCTCCGTGACCCACGGTTCGCCCGCGTCGTTTCCTGGAAGGGTGCCGACGGTCGAGTCGGGCAACTGCCTCGATCGACGGTAGCTTTACGGCCACCCATCCGCGGCGGGCTGACGCACCGCCGCTCGCCGGTGAACGCGGGGACGCTACAACAACCTGTACACACCCGCTGCCCCCGCCGGAGCTTGCCGCGATGAAGATTCACGAGTACCAGGCCAAAGAGTTGCTCGCGGCGGCCGGGGCCAACACCCCCAAGCACGTCGTCGTGACCACGCCCGAGGAGGCCGAGGCCGCCTTCGACGCCATGTCCGGGCCGACCGGGAAGGGCGTCGTGCTCAAAGCCCAGGTCCACGCCGGCGGCCGCGGGGCGGGCCAACTCACCGGGTACGCGAGCAAGTTGGGCGGCGTCAAGTACGTCCCCACCAAGGAGAAGGTCCACGCGGTC
>JANYHV010000475.1 GCA_025362195.1 Fimbriiglobus sp.
GGCCGGGTGGACGTTTCGCCGGCGGGTGCGCATCCTGAAGACTAACGCCGGCCGCGGGCCGGGAACTCCCACTCGAATCCGAGGCGACCCGCCGTGCAACAGACGCTCATCCTGCTCAAGCCCGACGCGGTCCAGCGCCGCCTGGTCGGGGCGATCACCGGCCGGCTCGAAGCGAAGGGGTTGCGCCTGGTCGCGCTCAAGCTCGTGGCCACCCCGCACGAGTTGGCCGAGGCCCACTACGCCGTCCACAAGGGCAAGCCGTTCTACGACTCCCTGCTGACCTTCCTGACGAGCGGGCCGACGGTGGCGATGGTCTGGGAGGGCCGCGAGGCCGTGGCCGCGTGCCGCAACCTGATGGGCACGACGGACGGCGCGAAGGCGGCCCCCGGCACGGTCCGCGGCGACTTCGCCCTGAGCGTCCAGAACAACCTCGTCCACGGGAGCGACAGCCCCGAGAACGCCGCGACCGAAATCGCCCTGTGGTTCACCCCGGCCGAACTGACGAAGTCCACCCCGACCGACGCCAACTGGGTCGGCTAGACCGCCCAGGCGGCTCCGCCGCAGGCGACTCTTGTTAGCCCGACGCGCTAGCGAGGGACGCGCGAAGACATCGGTTCGGGATCAGAACCAACCCCACCGGGGAAGTCTTCGCGCGTCCCTCGCTAGCGCGTCGGGCTAACAGTCGCCTGCGGCGGAGCCGAAACCCACGGCGTTCGTCGGGGTCAACGACGCGTTCCGATCACTCGGACGCCGGGCGCTCACGTCAACCCGGCCAGGACGACGTTCGCGCGGCCGGCGGCCCGCAACTCGGCCAGCACTTCCGGGGCGTGCCGCGGCTTGACGTGGATCGGGTGGACCGGGACCTTCAGGCGGGCCGCGGCGGCTAAGAAGTCGGCGGTCGTCAGGTGCTTCGTCAACACCGCCAGGTCGGCCAGCCGCGCCGGGAAGCTCGCCTCCAGGTAGACCGCGGCCAGCCGCGGCCAGGTCGCCAGGCGCTCGATCACGTCCGGCACCGGGGCCGTGTCCGTCACGACCGCGACAACATCGGTGCCGTCGTCGATGGTGAACGCGACCGTCGGCACGGTGTGATCGACCGCGTGCGGCGTCACGACGTACCGGCCGACGGTCACCGGCACCCCGGGGGCGAGCGGCCGCGTGTGGAAGAACGGGGCCATCCGCCGGCCGAGTTCGACGAAGTCGGGCATCAGCGTATCATTGAAGACGTGCGACTGCAGGGCGGCCAGCGTGCCCGGCGTGCCCAGCACCGTCGGCGGGTCGGCGGTCATCTGGTACACGTTGTCGATGAACACCGGCAGGCCGGCGACGTGGTCCATGTGCGCGTGCGTCAGCAGGACGTACCGCACGCGCGCCTGGTCGGCCGGCGGCGCGAACCAGCCGAGCGACCCGGCGTCGACGGCGAGTTCGCCGTCGATCACGAGCGTCGTCGTCGGGTGGCCGGGGCAGTCGCCGGTCGGGCGGGAAACGTGGACGCGCATGGTCGGGTCGTTTCGGCGGGGCCGAGGCTCCCAGGGACTTTTTCGGGGCGAGGAACTCTCAGTGACGCGGCCGGCTCAGACGACCCCTTTCGGTCGCTTCCTCGAAGTTACCCAGAACCCGCAAGCCGGGGAAGCCCATCCCCGGCCGGGGGCGCGAACTTTCCGCCGGCCGCGCCGGAACGGCCGACTCGGCCTGCCCCTCGCGGCCAGCCTCGCCGCCAACGCCGCGCTCCTCGGCGGACTCGGCTACCTCACCCTCGCCAAGCCGGCCGCGACGACCCCCCGGGCCACCGAAACGCGGCCGGTGTCGCCCGACTCGATCCAGGCCCTCGGCCGGTTGCAACCGGCCGGCGGCGTCGTCAACGTGTTCGGCACCCCAGGCGACCGGGTCGGCGAAAGTCTCGTCGCCCTCGGCAGCGTCGTGGCCAAGGGCGACCGCCTGGTGACCCTGTTCGGCGAGGCCCAGCAGGCGCTCGCGGTCGGGGCGCTCGACGCCCAGTTGCGCGAGGCCGAGAAGGCCACGACCGCCGTCGGCCGCGCCCGGGACGCGAAGCGGGCCGACATCGACGCCGAGGTCCGCCAGGCCAAGGCCAAGCTCGACGCCGAACTCGCCGCCCTCGACGCCCGGCTGGCCGGCGTCGCCCTCCAAGAGGCCCGCGCCGCCGGCGAGTTGCGCCGCCTGGAGAAGGTCCAGGCCGACGGCGCGCCGGTCGCCGACCAGGACCTCGTGCAAGTCCGCACGCTGGCCGCGACCGCCAAGGGCGAGTTGACCGCGATCACGATCCAGAAGGCCAAGGCGGTCGAGCAGCAGGCGGCCGGCGAGGCGGTGGCGGCGGCCAAGCGGGCGACCCTCGACGCCGAGACCGACCGGGCGCTCGCGCTCCTCCCCGTCGAGTCGTTGAAGGCGAGCCGGGCTGCGGCGGTGCAGAAGGTCGCCGACGCCGTCGTGCGTGCCCCGGCCGCCGGCCGCGTCGTCAAGGTCGGTGCCCGCGCGGGGGACACGCTCGGGTCGATGCCGGTGCTGCAACTCGCGGACACGACCACCATGACCGTCGTCGCCGAAGTGTACGAGACCGACGTGGCCCGGTTGCGCGGCTGGCTGGCCGGGGGCAAGGCGGTCGAGGTCGAGGTGGACGCCCGCGTCGTCGAGGCCGGGGCCGCCAGGCCGCTCAAGGGCACCGTCAAACTCGCCGGCGTTGCCCCGATGATCGCCAAGAACACCGTGTTCGCCCTCGGGCCGCGCGAGGACGCCGACCGCCGCGTCGTCGAGGTCGAGGTGACGCTCGACGCCGAGTCGTCCCGGCTGACGGCCGACTTCCTCGGCCTGCAAGTCCGGGCGACGTTCGTGGCCCCCAAGTGACCTCCTTCCGGTTAGCCCTGTCGAACCTCCGCCACGACCGCGGCCGCGCCGCCGTGTCGATCACCGGGGCCGGGTTCGCCGTCGTCTTGATCTTCATGCAACTCGGCTTCCTCGGGGCGACCGAAAGCACGGCCACGCTCCTCTACGACCGCCTGAACTTCGACGTGCTGGTCCTGTCCAGCGAGTACCTCGACCTGAGCCGCCCGGGCCGCTTCGACCGCGCCCGGCTGGCCCAGGCGCAGGCACTGCCGGGCGTGGTCAAGGTGGTGCCGTTCTCGACCGCCCAGGGCCTGTGGCGGAACCCGACGCCACCGGCCGAAGACCCGCGCGGCGGCCGCCAGTGGGCCATCGTCATGCTCGGCGTCAACCCGGCCGAGTTGGGCGAACTCTTCCTGCCCGCCGACCGCGGCCTGTTCGCCGACGCCGCCGACCGCCAGCAAGCCGCCGCCGCCCTGGCCCGGCTGAACGTCGTGATGCTCGACCGCCGGTCGCGCCCGGACTTCGGCCGCGAAGAGGCGATGCCCCCGGGCACGCGGACGGAGTTCAACGGCACGAACGTCGAGTTGGCCGGGTACTTCACGCTCGGCACCGGGTTCAGCTACACCGGGCTGCTCCTGGCCAACGAGGAGACGTACTCGACGCTGAACCGCCGGCCGACGGGCACGGTCACCTTCGGCCTGGTCCGCCTCGCCCCGGGCACCGACGCCACCGCCGCCGCTTCTGACTTGCGCCGACTGCTGCCGCCGGACGTGCTCGTCATGACGCGGGCCGAACTCGGCGACCGCGAGCGGAGCTACTGGATCAACAAGACGGCCGTCGGCCAGTTCTTCACCTTCGGCGTCGTACTGGCGCTCCTGGTCGGGGCGATCTTCGTCTACCAGATGATGGTCGCGGACATCAAGAAGCGGCTGCCCGAGTACGCGACCCTGAAGGCCGTCGGGTACCGGTTCGGGTACCTGTTCCGCGTCGTCGTCTGGCAGGCGATGTTCCTGGCCGTCGGCGGGTTCGCCGGCGGGTTCCTGACCTCCCTCGGGCTGTACAGCGTGACCCGGGCCGCGGCCCAACTGCCGGTGGCGATGACGGCCGAGCGGATGGCGACCGTGTTCGCGCTGACGACGGCGATGTGCGTCGGGTCGGGGCTGATCGCCGTCCGCAAGGTGCAGACCGCCGACCCCGCCGACCTGTTCTGACGCCCGGCGAGGGGAAGAGAACATTGACGGCGGGACTTCGTGGGGGGGGGATCGGAGGGCGATTCCGTCAATGGTCAATGCGGACTTCGCGTCGTCGTCGATCCCGTCCACCTGCGGTTTTCGGCTCCGCCGCAGGCGACTGTTAGCCCGACGCGCTAGCGAGGGTCGGTGGGTCGTTGACGATGTTCGGGGTCGTCGGTCGTGCGGTCATCGACGGCCACCTTGCCCTCGACCGCTCGACCCTCGCTAGCGCGTCGGGCTAACAGTCGCCTGCGGCGGAGCCGAAAACCGCAGGTGGACGGGATCGACGACGAC
>JANYHV010000010.1 GCA_025362195.1 Fimbriiglobus sp.
GCCGCGCCGCTGTTGCGCATCCGCGAGATTCTGGAGCTGCCATGACGGGTGCCAACGTTCGCAAGGCGTGCCGCGAGGGGGCGCTGACGGGGCCGACGCCGGGGCTGGCGCTGGGCTTCGTCCAGGCCAACCTCGTCATGCTGCCGCGCGACTGGGCGTTCGACTTCCTGCTATTTTGCCGGCGTAATGCGAAGCCGTGTCCGCTGCTTGACGTGACCGACCCCGGCGACCCGGAGCCGAAGGCGGTCGCGCCGGGGGCCGACCTCCGCACCGACTTGCCGGCCTATCGCGTCTGGCAGCACGGCGAACTCGTCGCCCAGCCGACCGACGTGCGGGAGTTCTGGCGCGACGACCTCGTGTCGTTCCTCATCGGCTGCTCGTTCACCTTCGAGAACGCGCTCCTCGAAGCCGGCGTGCCGGTGCGGCACATCGAGGAAAACGTCAATGTGCCGATGTACCGCACCAATATTGCGTGTCATCCGGCCGGGCGCTTCCACGGGCCGATGGTCGTGAGCATGCGGCCGATGACTGCGTCACAATACGTAACGGCCACCAACATTTGCGCGAGGTTGCCGTTGGCGCACGGGGCACCGATCCACCACGGCGACCCGGCCGCTATTGGCATAGCCGACGTTGCGCGGCCCGACTTCGGCGACGCGGTGACGGTTCGCCCCGGTGAGCAGCCGGTGTTCTGGGCGTGCGGCGTCACTCCGCAGGCGGCGCTCATGGCGGCGCGGCCGCCGTTCGCCATCACGCACAAGCCGGGGCACATGTTCCTCACCGATCTGCGCGACAGCGATCTTTGCACCGGCTGACGGTTTTACCGTGACAACGGCGCGGCCACGGGGCAGAATGTGTCCAAGCGGCCCACGACCCACCTGCCTGCCGCTTTCCCGACTCCCGAGGTTTTCCCATGTCGAAGCGACCCGTCACGCGCCGCGGCTTCTTGCAAACGTCGGCCGCCGCCGCCGTCACCTCCGCCATCGTCGCCCCGAGCGTCCACGCCGCCGGGAGTGACGTACTCAAGATCGCGCTGGTCGGCTGCGGCGGTCGCGGGACCGGTGCGGCGATCAACGCCCTCGGGGCGGACAAGAACGTCAAGCTCGTCGCCGTCGCCGACGTGTTCGACGACCGGGCCAAGTCGGGGCTGGAAGTCGTCCGCGCGGCCTTCCCGGACAAGGTCGATGTCAAGCCCGAGATGATTTTCAGCGGCTTCGACGGGTACAAGGCGGCGACCGACGCCGCCGACGTGGTCGTCATGGCCGCCCCGCCCGGCTTCCGCCCGATGCACTTCGCCTACGCGGTCGAAAAGGGCAAGCACGTCTTCATGGAGAAGCCGCACGCCGTGGACGCCGTCGGGGCGCGGTCGGTGATCGCCAGCGCCCAGGCCGCCAAGGCCAGGGGCCTGTGCGTGGTCAGCGGCTGTTGCTACCGGTACGACGCCTTCAAGCGCGAGACCGTCAAGCGGATCCACGACAAGGCGATCGGTGACATCAACACGATCTACACGACCTTCCTCACGGGCGAACTGTGGACGCGGGGGACGAAGACGAACGACCCCAAGCAGATGGAGTACCAGATGCGCATGTGGTACTACTACACGTGGCTGTCGGGCGACTTCATCGTCGAGCAGGCCGTCCACAACGTCGACAAGGCGTGCTGGGTGATGAACGGCGAGATGCCCAAGTCGGCCACCGGGCTGGGCGGCCGGCACGTCCGCACCGACCCCAAGTTCGGCAACATCTGGGACAACTTCAGCATCGTGTACGACTACGCCAGCGGGTCCAAGGTCGTGCTCCAGTGCCGCCAGATGAACGACTGCGTCGGCGACAACAACGACGTGATCCTGGGCACCAAGGGCAGTTCGAGCCTGATGCGGCACACGATCAAGAGCGGCGCGACGACCTGGACCCACGAGGGCAAGCACGACTTCGGGGCGATGTACCAGACCGAGCACGACGAGCTATTCGCCGCGATCCGGGCCGGCAAGCCGATCAACGACGCCGAGCAGTCGGCCAACTCGACGTTGATGACGATCATGGGCCGCGAGGCGGCGTACACGGGCCAGAAGATCTCGTGGGAGAAGATGCTGACCTCGAAGCAGAACCTGTCCCCGGCCAAGTACGAGTGGGGCGAAAACCCCGTCCCCGCGGTCGCCGTGCCCGGCAAGACCAAGTTCGTGTAATCCATTCTTGTTAGCCCGACGCGCGAGCGAGGGACGCGATTTGACAACGCCGATGGAGGGATTCAACAGCCCTCCCGATCATTGTTGTCATCACGCG
>JANYHV010000068.1 GCA_025362195.1 Fimbriiglobus sp.
CGTCAGCGCCCGGAGTCCTTCGACGACAACACTTGCTGTCGAAGGATTCCGGGCGCTGACGCTTCCGGCTCGCCGTTACGCCCGCCAGAACCTCACCAAATCGTGCGCCAGGAAGTGCGCTACGCCTTGCGCGGCCAGCAGGCTCTTCGCGGCTTTCTCGCGGCGGTTGCGGGCGCGTCGCCAGGCGAACTGGACCAGCTTCGCGGCGAGTTGCAGCGGGGCGTCGGCGGTCACGAAGCCCTTGTAGATCGTCAGGGCGACGCGGCTGACGCCGGCCTTGCGGAAGTAGTGGATGTACCCGATGGTCACGTTCGGCGCGCTGAACCGGATGTTCTCCCGGCTCGACACGCGGCCGTAGTGCAGCACCTCCACGTCCGCGAAGTGGACGACCCGGTGGCCGCGGCCGACCTGCGCCGAGAGGTCGAGGTCCTCCGCGCCGAACCGGTACCGCTCGTCCCACCGGCCGGTCGCCTCGAACACGGTCCGCGGCAGGAACACGGCCGCGCCCATGAGCACCTCGACCGTCTTCGTCCCCTCCGGCTCGAACGTGTCCCGACGGTAGTTGTGGTACGCGCCGCGGAACAGCCCGGTCCAGCGGAGGAAGCTGACGCGGTGCAGCAGCGCCGCGAGGGTCGGCTTGCGGCGGTAGTTGATCTGGTACTCGCCGTCGGCCCCGCGCAACTTCGGCCCGAGCATGCCGACGCCCGGGTGCGCCTCGGCGTAGGCGACGAATTCGGCGAGGCAGTGCGGCTGGACCTCGGTGTCGTTGTTCAGGAAGAACAGGTACGCGCCGCCGGCGACCTCGGCCGCCTGGTTGTTCCCCTTGCTGAAGCCGACGTTGGCTGTGTTGCGCAGCAACCGCACCTCGGGGAACTCGCGGGCCACCATGTCGGCCGCGCCGTCGGTCGAGGCGTTATCGACGAGCACGACCTCGAACGGCACGCCCTGCGGTTGCCGCAGCAGCGAGGCCAGGCAGCGGCGCAGGTGGTCGCGGCAGTTCCAGTTGACGACGCAGACCGACACGACCGGCGAACCCGTTCGGGCGGTCCGGCCGGGGCGCGGCCGGGCCAGCGCCGGCAGGCAGTCGGAGGAGGGCGGGGCGAGTGGCCGCAGAGGCATGGTGCAACCCGTCGTGTCGGATTCGATCCGGCGGCAGACTAGCCCGGCCGGGCGAACCGTGTCAACGCGGATCGCCCGGCGTTGACCGGCCGGCCGAAGCCGCGTACCGTGGAGTGACCATGAACGACCGCGCCGCGCTCGAACTCGCCCTGGCCGCGAACCCCGACGACTTCGCCACGCACGCCGCCTACGCCGACCTGCTGACCGAGCAGGGCGACCCGCGCGGCGACTACGTCCGCCTGCAACTCGCCCTGGAAGACCGCCACCAGCCGGTCGAACGCCTCCGCGCGATGGAGCAAGAGGCGTTCGAGTTGAGCCAGCGCCACCAGGCCGAGTGGCTGGGCACGCTCGCGGACCACGCCAACGTCACGGCCTGGGGCAACCCCCTCGGAACGCGGGTGACAGTGGAGCGGCCGAACGTCGAGTTCACGATGCGCCGCGGCTGGCTCAACGAGGTGCGGGTGCGCACCCTGTCGAGCGAAGTTCAAGACGCCCTCGTTGAATGCCCAATCGCCCGGCTAGTGACCGACCTGACGATCCAGGGCGGGTCACTCGTGACGCTGCGAATCCTCACAGCTTTGCCGAACCTGACCCGGCTGAGTTGCGAAAACGCCCTCGACGAGCCGACCGTCACAGTCGCGACCGGGGCGTGGTTCCACCCCGTCGCCGACCGCGAGTCGTCCTCACTGCTCGACCGCCCGCTGCCGGTGGGCCTGCTGCCACGCCTGCGTTACCTGACGTTGCGCACGCAGGCGTGTGGCGACGACGGCGTCAGCCGGCTCATCGTCAGTGGCCTGCTCGACCAACTGCGCGGCCTCGACCTGTGCACCTGCGCCATCACCGACGACGGCGCGCAGAGTCTCGCCGAGCACCCGGCGGTGGCGAAGTTGGAGTACCTGCACCTCGACGGCAACCACATCTCGCCGATCGGCATCGACGCGCTGGCGGCCGTGGGCGTGGCGATCAGCCAGCGGCAGTACCTCGGGCCGACGCCGGGCGGCGACGACGTCGAAGTGGCGGACGGGGAGATCGAGTTCTGATGCAGTCCGACCGCGACGCCCTGCTCGCCGGCATCCTCGCCGACCCCGACGCCGACCTGCCGCGGCTGGTCTTCGCCGACTGGCTCGAAGAGACCGGCCACCCGGCGAACTGCGCCAGGGCCGAGTACATCCGGCTGGCGATCCGACGGGCGGAGCTACACCGCAGTGGCACGACCAGGGTCAAGCGAATCGACCGACTCGATGCGCAACTCATGGTGCTGGAAAAGATGTTCGACGACGGCTGGGCCAGCTACACCATAACGCACCCCGTTTGCAGTCCAAGACTTGTCAGCTACAAGCGTTCGCGTGGTTTCATTAGCGGCCTTGCTGTGTGTGCCGACTCAATCAGCCCGGAGTTCCAGCAACTCCTTCTCTCACACCCGATCGTCGAATTTACGGTGGCTGACACTCCACCTGCACCCGATCGTCTGACCGTAGTCCGCGTGCCGATCACCGTGAGGCGGCTCCACTTCTCGTACTTTCGGGGTGGGGGGCCGCTCCTGATCGACACACTCCAAGAGGCGGTCACCCCACGGCTCCGGAGCATCATTGCCACTTCCTGTGGCCTCACCGACGCGCACGTCGTGCGCCTCGTCCATACACTGCGAGCGAATCCGACCTTGGGCGGGGTCGAGTCGCTAACACTCGCGGGGAATTGGCTGACCGATCACGCCGCCCACACCCTCGCCGCGGCCGAACTCGCCCCGACGTTCCGCTGCCTGAACATCGAAGGCACCCGCATCACCAACGCCGGGCGCGAGGTGCTGTTCCGGCGCTTCGGGTTCGAGGAGTTGCGGCCGCGACTCGCCCTCAGTTGACGGGGGCGTAAACTACAGTTGCCACTAACAAACAGAACCCCGGCGAGCCGGAAGCGTTAGCGACTGGAGGACTTCGACTCCAATTGCTGACGGAGACCTCCAGTCGCTAACGCTCTTGGCTCGCCTTAAATACCCCTCCCCGGAGCCGTCCCCATGAAGCGTTGGTTGTTCTTGCCGCTGGCCGTCGCGGTCGTGTCGTTGGTCGCTGTCGCCGTGCCGCCGGACGCCGAGAAGGCGGCCAAGGTGACGGCCGCCGATGTCGGCGACGCCGCCAGGCGGGCGCAGGTCGAGAAGGGGCTGACCGTCACGGCGTGGGCGTCGGAGCCGGCGCTGGCGAACCCCGTGTCGTTCGCGTTCGACGGCAAGGGGGCCTGCTACGTCGTCGAGACCAACCGCTTCAACGAGGGCACGCCCGACACCCGCGGCTTCATGCACTGGCTCGACGAGGACATCGGCTCGCGGTCCGTCGAGGACCGGCTGGCCATGTACGCCAAGCACAAGTACCCCGCCTACGAGAAGTTCGGCGAGACCGTCCGCAAGCTCGTTGACACCACCGGCAAGGGCGTGGCCGACCAATCGACGCTGTTCGCCGGGCCGTTCAACAAGCCGGCCGACGGCGTCGCGGCGGGGGTGTTGGCCCGCGACGGCGACGTGTACCTCACGTGTATCCCGTCGCTGTACAAGTTGAAGGACACCAAGGGCACCGGCACCGCCGACGTGACGGATGTCATGTCCACCGGCTACGGCGTCCGCGTCCAATTTGTTGGCCACGACTTGCACGGCCTACGTATGGGGCCGGACGGCAAA
>JANYHV010000073.1 GCA_025362195.1 Fimbriiglobus sp.
TGTAGCCGTGGGCGAGGACTTGGTGGTTCTTGACGAGTTGCCGGGGGTCGAACGACGCGACGGTGACGAGGCCCAGCGGGGCGGGGCGGCCGGTGTCGAGGAGGTCGCGGATTTTCGGCCACTCGTCGAGGACGGTTTGCCGCGTCAGGCCGTCGACGAGCCGCAGGTCGCCGAGCATCCGGCTCGCGCCGGGGCGGCGCTGGCCGTCGTAGTACTTCAGGACGCCGAACGGCAGGTTCCAGCTTTCGAGCAGCCGCTTGCAGAAGTAGCGGAAGACCGGCGGCGTCGGCGTGGCCGGGCGGGGTTGGCCGTAGACGAACAGGTCGAGGGCGGCATAGACCATGCCGCCGCACAGCCCGGCGTTGGCGTCGCCGAATTTCAGCGTGCCGAACGGCGTCGGCACCAGCACGACGGGGCTGCCCGGCGGGAACCAGTTGGGGAACGGGAAGCCGTGCGCGCTGCTCGTGAACCCGGTGCGGACGGTCACAACAGCACGCTGAGGAGTTCGGCGGGGTTGGCGAAGTCGGTCATCACGTGGTCGGCGTCGGTCGCGTGCAATTCTTCGATGGCGTGCCACCCGGTGGCCACGGCGACCGCTCTCGCCCCGATCGCGCGGGCGCACTGCACGTCGAGCGGGGTGTCGCCAATGACCCACACTTCGTCGAGCGGCACCCGCCGGCCGAGGTGCTCGTGGACCTGCCGGAGGGCGTCGCGGGCCACGTCGTTGCGGTCGGTGTGAACGTCGCCGTAGCCGCCGACGGCGAAGGTGTCCCAGAGGCCGAAGTGCGTCAGCTTGATCCGCGCCCCCTCGCGGACGTTGCCGGTGATGAGGCCGAGCAGCACGTCCGGCCGCGGGGCGAGTTCGCGCAAGATCTCGGGGATGCCGAGGCAAACGGTGCCGCCCTGTTCGTGCAGGCTGCGCGGCAGGGCGTCGAGGTACGCGGCCCGGAGGGCTTTCATCGTGTCGTCGGTCACGGGGATGCCGTTCTCACGGAGCAGGTCGCCGCCGATGGCCTGGTCGGTGCGGCCGCTGTACGGCACGTTATCGCGGACGGAGTCGAGATTGAAGGCGGCCTTCATCGCGGCCTCCATGGCGAACTTGCCCGCGCCTCCGCTGCGGATCAGGGTGCCGTCGATGTCGAAGAGGATGACGGGCATGGGGGGACTTTCGGCTCAAGTTGCGGTTGCGTGGGGCCGGGGGGTCGGGTATTTCGCGGGCCTCCGTGGGAGTAGTTTAGGGTTCCTGGCCGCCCGAATCCCGCCGGCTCGCAAGTTCGGCCTGACCGATCGCAAGGACGCCATCGATGCCCGTTCGCAAGCTCACCCGCCGCCTGGCGACCGCCGCCGTCCTCGCCGGCGGCCTCGGCGTGACCGCCGCCGCCCTCGCCCAACAACCGACCGCACAACCGCAACCGCCCGCGCCGACCCCGGCCGCCGTGGCCGAGGACTACACCCGGCCGGTGGCGCACGTGAACGGCAACGTGCCGATCAGCCGCCGCGACCTGGGCGAGTTCCTGATGGCCCGCGGCGGGGCGGACAAGCTCGACCTGCTCGTCAACAAAATGATCATCGAGAACGAGGCCAAGCGGCTCGCCATCACGGTCACCGAGACCGAGATGGAGGCGGCCTTCCTGTCCGACCTCGAAGGCCTGAGCGAAGGCGGCGTCAAGAAGGGCGACTTCGTCAAGATCGTGCTGCCGAAGTACGGCAAGACGCTGTACGAGTGGATGGAAGACGTCATCCGCCCGCGCTTGCTGCTCACCAAGATGATCGCCGGGACGATCAAAGTCACGGACGCCGAAGTGCAAATCCAGTTCGAGCGCGAGTACGGCGAGAAGCGGGAAGTCCAGATCATCATGTGGCCGGGCGGGGACGACCTCAAGTCGATCACGGCCGTCTACGAGAAGATCCGCGGCAACCAGGCGGAGTTCGACAGCGCCGCCCGGCAGATGGCCAACCCGTCGCTGGCCGCGTCGGCCGGGCGGATCAAGCCGATCTGCCGGCACACTTACGCCGAAGACCACATCATCGAGAAGGTCGCGTTCGAGCTGAAGGTCGGCGAGGTCAGCCACATCCTGCAGACCAAGCAAGGGCACGTCGTCATGAAGTTGCTCGGCGTCATTCCGCCGGCGGACAAGATCGACCGGGCGGCCATCAAGGCCCGCCTGGAGAAGCAGGCCTACGACGAAAAGGTGAGCGTCGCCATCCCGGCCCACTTCAAGAAGCTGCACGACGCGGCCGCCCCGCAAGTCCACTACACCGGGCCGTCGCAGTGGAAGTGGAACGGCGAGACGAAGGAAGCCGTCAACGACATGCTCAAGAACCACGTCACCCCGGCCGGCGCGACCGCCCCGACGCCGATGCCGTCCGCCCCGGCCGGCGGCAAGGTTCCGCCCCCCGGCACCAAGTAACCCGGGCGACCTCGAGAGAAAAGCCCACGCCCCGACGGCGTGGGCTTTTCGTTTGCGCGCTTGTGACCGGCGGCCCCGCCGGGTTATACTGCTCATTCTCGCCGACCCACGGCCGCCACGGCCCCGTCCCCCCGCTCTCCCAAGAGGTTCCCGGATGACCCGGTTTCTCCGCTCCTTATTCGGCACGGTCCTCGTCGGCGGCTTGATCGTCGCCCTCGGCACCGGCTCGCCGACCGCCGCCCAGGACAAGGCCAAGCCCAAAGCCAATGCGGCCAAGCCGCCCGTGAAGCCGGAGCACTCGACCCCGGCGGCGACGCTCAAAGTCGCCAAGGACTTCACGGCCGAACTGCTCTACGTCGTGCCGAAGGAAACGCAGGGGTCGTGGGTCAACCTCTGCAGCGACCCCAAAGGCCGGCTGATCGTCTCGGACCAGTACGGGGCGCTGTACCGGGTCACCCCGCCGCCGCTCGGGGCCAAGGGCGAGCCGAAGATCGAGAAGATTCCGGCCGACATCGGCATGGCCCAGGGCCTCCTCTACGCCTTCGACGCCCTGTACGTCGTCGTCAACGGCGACAAAAACAAGTCCGGGCTGTACCGCGTCACCGACACGAACAACGACGACGTGTTCGACAAGATCGAACTCCTCCGCAAGTTCGACGGCGGCGGCGGCGAGCACGGCCCGCACGCCGTCGTCCCGCACCCGGACGGCAAGCGGCTGACCATCGTCTGCGGCAACCAGACCAAGCTCACCAAACTCGACAATTCCCTGGTGCCGCAGGTGTGGGGCGACGACCACCTCCTGCCGCGCGTGCCGGACGGCAACGGCTTCATGGCCGGCACCCTGGCCCCCGGCGGCTGCATCTACAACGTCAACCCGGACGGCACGAACTGGGAGCTGGTGAGCGTCGGCTTCCGCAACCAGTACGACGCCGCGTACAACAAGGCCGGCGACCTGTTCACGTTCGACGCCGACATGGAGTGGGACATGAACACCCCGTGGTACCGGCCGACGCGGGTCTGCCACGTCACCCCCGGGAGCGAGTGGGGCTGGCGGAACGGCGCGGGCAAGTACCCCGAGTACTACGCCGACAACCTGCCGCCGACGGTCAACGTCGGCCCCGGCTCGCCGACCGGCGTCTGCTTCGGCTACGGGGCCAAGTTCCCGGCCAAGTACCAGAACGCCTTCTTCATCTGCGACTGGAGCTACGGCAAACTGTACGCCGTCCACAACACCCCGAGCGGCGCGAGCTACAAGGGCACGGCGGAAGAGTTCATCACCGGCAGCCCCCTGCCCTTGACCGACGTGATCGTCAACCCGGTGGACGGGGCGATGTACTTCGCCATCGGCGGCCGCAAGACGCAATCGGCCCTGTACCGCGTGACGTACACCGGCAAAGAATCGACGACCGCCGACACGACCGTGCCGACGCCGACGGCGGAAGCCGTCGAGCGGAAGCGGCTCGAAAAGCTCCTCGGCAACGGCAAACTGTCGCCCCAGGAGGTTGCGAACACCTTCACGAGCCTGGGCAACCCCGACCGATTCGTCTCCTTCACCGCCCGCTGTGTTTTGGAAGGCCAACCGGTCGAGTCGTGGCGCGACAAAGCGCTGAGCGCGACCGATCCCGAGGTAGCGATCCCGGCCCTCCTCGCCCTGGCCCGCGCCAGTGGCCCGTGCCCGCTGCACGCCAAGTCGAAGGACGTGAAGAGCCTGCCGCAGGCGACCCTCGACGCCTTCCTGCGGCTGTTCAAGAACGACTTCGCCAAGCTGAAGCCGTCGGACAAACTCGATCTCGTCCGCGCGCTGCAAGTGACCCTGCACCGCCAGACGACGACGCCCGGGCAACAAGCCCCGCTGGCGCAACAACTCGACGCCGTATTCCCCACCGGCTCGCGCTTCCTCGACTCCGAGTTGCTGCAAGTGCTCGTCTACTTGCAAAGTCCGACGGCCGCGACCAAGGGCTTGAAGCTGCTCGCCGATGCCCCGACGCAGGAAGAGCAACTCGAATACGTCCGTAGCTTGCGAATGCTCAAGGCCGGCTGGACGCCGGCACAGCGGGCCGAGTACTTCGCATGGTTCAACAAGGCCGGCGGCTACAAGGGCGGCAACAGTTTTCAGGGCTTCTTGCGGCTCATCAAGACCGACGCCGTGGCCCTCTTGACTGCCGACGAGAAGGTGGCCCTCAAGCCGGTCCTCGACGCCAAGCCGGCGACGACTTCGGTCACGACGGCGGCCCCGCGGGCCTTCGTCAAGAAGTGGACCCTCGACGAGTTGACCCCGGTCGTCGCCAAGGGCCTGGAGGCCGGGCACCGCGACTTCGACAAGGGCCGCAAGCTCTTCGGCGCGGCCAACTGCTTCGCCTGCCACCGCTACGACAACGAGGGCGGCAACACCGGCCCGGACATCTCCGGAGTGGCCGGCCGCTTCAACACCCGCGACCTGCTCGAATCGATCCTCGACCCGAACAAGGAAGTCAGCGACCAGTACGCCGCGGTCGAGATTCAAACCCTCGACGGTAAGAGCTTGCTCGGCCGCATCATCAACCACAACGGCGACGGTATGATGATCAACACGGACATGCTCAACCCGAACGCGATCACAACGGTGAACAAGAACAACATCGACACGATGAACCTCTCGAAGCAGTCGATGATGCCGTCCGGCCTCTTCGACACGCTCAAGGACGACGAGATCGTTGACCTGATGGCGTACTTGCTGTCCCGCGGCGACCGCAACGGGCCGTTCTTCAAGAAGTGACCGCAAATGCGAACCGGCGGGCCGAAAGGCCCGCCGGTTCGCTTGACACCGAGTTCCCGTCAAATCGCCGAGACCGACGCCGCCGCTTCGCGGGCCTTGCGGGCCTTCTTGGCGTCGATGAACGATTTCACGCACAGGCCGACGAAGACGACGGAGAGCAGCGTCATGCCGACGCCGACCTTCACGGCCGCCGTGTCGAAGTTGAAGTTGCGCAGCGCGACCGGGACGAAGCCGCCGACGATGCCGAGCAGGCCGAGCACGGCGGCGACGTGCATAGCGTGCTTCAACAGCGACGGTTTAAGTGCCGCGACCAGCCCGGCGAGCGTGATCGGCAGGCCGAGGAACGCCGGGGACAGCGCCGAGATTTTGAACGGGTCGCCGGTGCCGAGCAGGTCGGGCGACGTGTAGGCGACGACGCCGAGGGCCGTGAGTAGTCCGCCGAAAAGCATGGCGACGATGGGCACGGTGAGACTCCTTGAGGGGGTGCGGGTTCAGCCGGTGGAAAGGGCTTCGATCACTTCGCGGACCAGGTCATCCGGCCCGGCAAGATCGACCGCCCAGGCGTCGATGAAGACCGTCAATTCGGCCTCGCCGCGGCGGAAGTGGCTCAGGCCGACGCCGAGCGGCGAGTCGTAATTGTCCGTGTTACCGAGAAAGCCGCGGTCGCGCAACGCCGCTTGCAGGCGGTCGATGCCGTCGTCGTCGTTCGCGGCGCAAATGTCGGTGCGGGTCACGGCGTCACTCCCACTCGATCGTGGCGGGCGGCTTACTACTCACGTCGTAGACGACGCGGTTCACGCCCTTGACGCGGTTGATGATGTTCGTCGAGACGCGGGCCAGGAGTTCGTGCGGCAGGTGCGACCAGTCGGCCGTCATGAAGTCGTCCGTCTGCACGCAGCGGAGGGCGACCGTGTTCTCGTAGGTCCGGCCGTCGCCCATGACGCCGACCGACTGCACCGGCAACAGCACCGCGAACGCCTGCGAGGTCTTGCGGTACCAACCGGACTTGTGCAGTTCGTCGAGGAAGATCGTGTCGCACTTGCGAATCACTTCGAGCTTCTCCGGGGTGACCGCGCCGAGGCACCGGACGGCCAGGCCGGGGCCGGGGAACGGGTGCCGCCAGACGACCTCTTCGGGCAGGCCGAGTTCTAACCCGAGCCGGCGGACTTCGTCCTTGAACAGGTCGCGGAGCGGTTCCACCAACTCGAAGCCGAGTTCCTTCGGTAGCCCGCCGACGTTGTGGTGCAGCTTGATCGTCGCCGCCGGGCCGTCGGCCGTGCCGCCGCTCTCGATCACGTCCGGGTAGAGCGTGCCCTGGGCCAGGAACGACGCGCCGGGGATGTTCAACGCCTCGGCCTTGAACACGTCGATGAACAGCTTGCCGATGATTTTTCGCTTTTCCTGCGGCTCCGTCACTCCGGCGAGCGCGGCGAGGAACAACGGCCCGGCATCGACGACGCGCAGGTCGGCCTTGAACCAGTCGCGGAAGGCGTGCCGGACGAGTTCGGTCTCGCCCTCGCGCATCAGCCCGTTATCGACGTAAATGCACGCGACCTGCTTGCCGATCGCCTTGACGAGCAGGGCGGCACAGACGGCCGAATCGACGCCGCCGGACAGGCCGCAGATGACCCGCTGGTCGCCGACCCGCTGGCGGATCGACGCGACGGTCGAGTCGATGAACGTCGTCATCTTCCAGTCGCCGGCGCACCCGCACACGTCCCGCAGGAAGTTGGCAAGGATTTGACCGCCGTGCGGCGTGTGGCTGACTTCGGGGTGGAACTGCAAACCGTAGACCGGCCGCGTGACGTGCTTGACCGCCGCGACCGGGCAAGTGTCCGTCGCCGCGAGCGAGACGAAGTCCCCGGTGACGGTACTCACCTGGTCGCCGTGGCTCATCCAGACGACCGACTCGGCCGGGTAGCCGCGGAACAGGGCGTTGGCGTCGGTGACGGTCAGCGTCGCCCGGCCGTACTCTCGGGAGGCCGCCGGGCTGACCGTGCCGCCGAGGACGTGGCAAGCGAGTTGCATCCCGTAGCAGATGCCGAGCACGGGGATGTTCAGGTCGAACACGGCGGGGTCGCACTTCGGGGCGTTCGGCTCGTAAACGCTGGCCGGCCCGCCCGAGAAGATGATGCCGCGCGGGTTCAGTTCGCGCACCCGCGCGGCCGAAATGTCGTGCCGGACGACCATGCAGAAGACGTTCGAGTCCCGGACGCGGCGGGCAATCAGTTGCCCGAACTGCGAGCCGAAGTCGAAGATCAGCACCAGTTCGGGCGGGGTCGGCGGGGTCAACGCGAGGCTCCTAGCTCTTCTTGCCGAGTTCGGCGGCGCGGGTCGCCGCGGCCTCGACGGCGTTCATGACGGTGGCCCGGAACGCGCCGCGCTCCAAGGCGTGGATGCCTGCGATGGTCGTGCCGCCGGGGCTGGCGACGGCGTCCTTGAGGGCGGCCGGGTGGGTGCCGGTTTCGAGCACCATCTTGGCACTGCCGAAAACCGTTTGCGCGGCGAGTTTCAAGGCGGTTTCCCGCGGCAGGCCGGCCCGCACGCCGCCGTCGGCGAGGGCCTCGATCATCATGTAGACGTAAGCAGGGCCGCTGCCGCTCAGCCCGGTCACGGCGTCGAGTTGGCCTTCGGGCACCGCCAGGGCGACGCCGACGCTGCCGAACAGGCGGGCTGCAATTGCGCCGTCGTCCGGCAACGCCGCCGGGCCGACCGCGTACCCGGTGGCACTCGCCCCGACCAGGCACGGCGTGTTCGGCATCACCCGCACGACCCGCGTCTCACTGCCCAGGTGGCCGGCGAGTTGGGCGAGGGTCACGCCGGCGGCAATCGACACGACCAGGTGGCGGTCGGTCAACGCGCCGCGGACTTCGCTCAGAGCCGCGGCCAGGATTTGCGGTTTGACCGCGAGGACGAGAATCTGGCTGCCCTGGACGACTTCGGCGTTCGTCGGCACGGCGCGAAGACCGGTCGCGTCGCTGAACTTCTTGCGGGCCGTCGGGTCGGGTTCGCCGGCCAGGCTGTGCGTGAGGTCGAGCAGGCCGGCGTTCGCCCAGGCCTTGGCGAGGGCCGTCGCCATTTGGCCCGCGCCGAGGAAGCCGACGGAGTATGCGGACGCGAGGGCAGGCATCGCCGGAACCCGAGAGTTTGAAAGATTCATCCTATCGAACTCACGCCCGCCGACGCAGTTTCTCGGCCGCGGTGACGCTGACCGCGATGCGGGCCTGCAAGTCGGCCAGCATCGCCTCCCGGTCCATCGTGCGGTAGACGGCGGAGTGGACCGGCTCGCCGTAGTGCAGGCCGATACTGCGGCCGCCCGTCTCCTCGAACAGCGTCTCGGGCTGCGGTCGTTTGGCGTGGCGGGACCACATGTCGTAACACCCACTAATGCCGACCGGGACGATCTGACAGTTCGCGCGCTTGATGAGTAGCGATATGCCGGGTTTGAGCGGTTGCAAGGTGCCGTCGTGGGTCCGCTCGCCTTCGGGGAAGATGACGATCGCCCTGCCCTGCCCCAGCAGCGCGAGGACCGTTTGCAGCCCCTCCTTGCCAAAGCCGCGGTCGATCGGCACCGCGCCGTAACTGCGAATGGCCGCGGCGAACAGGCGGTTCTTGAACAGGTTGTGCCGGGCCAGGTAGACCAGCCACCGGGTCGAGGCGTTGCCGACCAGCCACGGGTCGAGGAACGACTGGTGGTTCGACACGAGCAGCACCGGGCCGGTCGCGGGGATGTTCCCGCGGCCCGACGCGCGGAAGCTCAGGCCGAAGGTCAGGGCGTGAAAGGTCAGCCAGAAGGTCGAGTGGAACGCGACCCGCTGGACCAGGTCCCCGGTCCGCGCGGGGGTCACGTCGCCGGGGCTTGCCATGCGGCGACTTCCTGGAGTAAGCGGGCCAACACCTCGTCCGGGGTCATCCCGGACGTGTCGATTTCGACGGCCCCGTCGGCCTTGCGGAGCGGGTCCACGTCGCGGGACTTGTCCTCCCGGTCCCGCTCCTCGACCCGGCGGCGGAGGGCGGCCATGTCGATGGCGTCGTCCGGCGACAGTTCGCGCTTCTTGCGGGCGGCCCGCTCGGCCTGCACGTCGTAACACGCCAGGAAGAAGAACTTCAACTCGGCCTCGGGGAAGACCTTCGTCCCTTGGTCCCGGCCCTCGCAGATGACGTGCGGGTGCAGCCCCGCGATCCGCTTCTGCTCGGCCTGCAACTTCCGGCGGACCTCGGCCCACTTGCTCACGCCGCTGGCCAGCGCGTTCATCGGCTCGTCGAAGATCGTCGGCGGCATCGGCGTGCCGTTGACGTGGACTTCGTGGCCGTTCAGGGCGAATTCCCACGGGGCGATCAGGGCGTGGATGCGGTCGGCCTCGCGGTTCATGTCGAGGACATCGACGCCGGCCTCGCCCAACAGGTGCGCGACGCTGCGGTACATCGCGCCTGTGTTGAGCAGGTACAGATTCAGTTCCCCGGCGAGCTTGGTGGCCGCGAGGGACTTGCCGGTGTGCGCCTGGCCGTCGATGGTGATGATGCGCGGCAGCCGGGGCATGGGGGCGGTCCCTGATTCAACGGAGGAACCCCGGCACCGGCCGGGGTTCGCGGTCGTCCGTGAGGCGGCGTCACTTGATGCGCAAGGTCACCGAGTCGTTCTCCTTGATCGTCGCCGTCGTCGCCTGGCTGCCGGCGTGGAGCAGTTCGTAGGAGTACGTGCCGGACGGGACCTCGACCGACTTCGAGCTGCTCGGCTCGACGCGGTGCGAGGTCCCGTTGACCATCATCGAGATCGGCACCGGGTACTCGTTGACGATGCGGACCGTCGCCTTCGAGACGAACAGCGCCGGGCCACCGGTGACCGGACCGGGCATCGCCTTGGGCGAGGCGTCGGGCTTCTGGGTCTGGGTCGTGGTCGTCTTGCTCATGTCGTCGAGCTTGGTATTGAGGCGGGCGATCGCCTCCTCGAACTTGCTCACGTCCACCTTCTTCAACGCCTCTTCGAGCCGCTTCATGCGGGCGTCGAGTTCGTCGAACTTCGTGACCAGGCCCGGCTCGGTCTTGCTCGTTTCCTTGTTGAACTTGCCCTTGACCGTCTCGTCGGTGAGTTCGCGGAACTTCTTTTCGAGTTCGACATCTTGGCGCAGCTTCTCGACGAGCTTCTTGAGGTCGCCGACCACGTCGTCCTTCGCGGCCTCTTTGGTCGCGTCGGCGGCCGGGATTTTGTTCGGCGTTTCGGCGGCACTCACCGGGGCCGCGGCGAGGGCCATGCCGAGTGCGGCGGCTTTGAGCGCCTGGTAGGACGGGATCACGGTAGTCTCTCCGGGGTGCTCGGGGCTGAGCGATGTCAAAGTGCCGGGTGCCGCCTTCACGGACGGAACAACTGGCGTGCTATTGACATTAAATCCCGGTTGCGACGGGGGCAAGTGATAATCCGGCAGTCCGGGTGCAATCGGTTGCACGGGCGGGGCAAGCTGGACCGGTTGCGCGACCGGGGCAAGCGGTTTCACCGCGACGGCGACCGGTTCGGAGTATTGCCGCGGCAACGGGGCGAGTTCGGCCTCGATCACCTTCACCGGGACCGGCGCGACTTCGACCGCCTTGACGAAGTCGGGGATCGCGGGGACGGGCATCGCGGGCACGACGGGCAGCACCGGCAAGATCGGGGTCGGGGCCGGCAGCACGTCCACGGGCCGGGGCAGCGGCGGCCACTGCGTCGGCTCGGGCGACTTGCCCGACGGGATCGACGGCAACGCGGGGAGCACGGGCACCACGGGTAACGGCGGGGCCGGCTCTTCGGCGGCGACTTGCACGATCTGCTCGTCGGGCGGCGGCGGGGCCGGCGACCGGACTTCGGCGGTCGTCCAGGTCGGCTGGTCGGGCGGGCCGACCGGCACGGCGGCGGTCCCCCGGTACAGGCCCAGACTGCCCGCGCTCACGGCCAGGCCGACGGTCGTCATGCCCAGCACCGGCAGTTTGCGGCGGCGTGGTGCGGTCGTGTCTCCGAGCATTCGCGTTCTCCCCGTGTTCGCGGCCACCGTGCGGAAATCGTCGACAACCGGCGGCGTCCCCCCGAACGCCGCCGGCCGTCGGCGTGTCGTCAATTCTGCTCGAACGCCGCGATGCGGTTGGTCGGCGTCCCGGCCGCGTCGTCCGCGTCGCTCGGGTCGAGCGAAAACTCCATCAGGAAGGCGTCTTCGCCGCTGTCCTCGTAGTAATTCCGCAACACCCGGGTCGCCCGGAAGTCCTGCATCCGGAAGAACACCTGGGCGTCCAGGTTGCGCTCCCGGACGGCCAGCGTGACCTTGCTCCGGCGGTGGCTGGACAGCTTGCCGATCAGCTTGCCGACCATCTGCGCCCCGATCCCGCCGCGGCGGAAGTCGGTGGCGACGGCGAAGTTCAGGACGTGGAGCCGGTTCTTGTGCAGCTCGTAAATCATGAACCCGACGATGCGGTCCTGGTGCTCGGCCACCATGCCGATGCAGTTCCGCTGGCGCAGGCACCGCAGGAAGTCCTCCTCCGTCCAGGCGTACTCGAAGCTCTGCTGCTCCGCCGCCAAGACCTCCGCCATGTCGCGGCGGATCATCCAGCGGATGTGGACCCGTAACAACTCTCTCGGCGCACGTCCTGTGCTCATGATCGGTATCCTCCCCCGCCAGTCCCCGGGTCGTCCCCCACGGCAACCCGGTCGCTGGCTATTGGCCCGTAGTCGTCTCACGTCGGTGTCGGTCGGCCCGCCGCCGGGCGTTGCAAATCGTGGCCCGCGGGCCGGCTACTCCTTGTAGAAGCGGGTGTTCTCTTCCTTCGTCGTCGCCTGCCGGGTCTCGTTGCTCACGAGTTTCACGCGGAAGCGGTAGTCGCCGGCCGACGCCCCCTTGACCCGCACGCGGTAGACGGCCTCGGCCTTGACCCCGAGTTGCGGGATCGGCTCGAAGGTGACCTGCTGGCCGACGACCTTGCCGACGGTCGGCCCGGTCGGTGCCCCGACGACGGTCGTCGAGTCGGCGAGTTCGGCGACGATCTGCACGTTCGTGCAGGCCCCCGTGCCCTGGTTCACCACGCGGATCTCGTAGGTCGCTTCCTTGCCGACTTCGATCGGGTCTTCGAGGTCCGACACTTCAAATCGCAGCGCGGGGACCCCTTCGGCCCGGACCAGCGTTTCGGCGCGGGCTTCCAACCCCTTGGCCGCCGGCGTGCGGTTCTCGACGGTGGCGATCTCCCCGGTCGGGGCGACGGCCTGGGCGACCGTCCGGACGGCCCCCTCGGTCGGGGCCACGGCCCGGACCTTGAACGTCACCGTCTTCGTCGTCCCGGCCGCGAGGCCCGGCAGCCGCCAGCCGACGGCGCGGTTCGCGTCCAGGAACGCCCCGCCGTCGGTCGCGGTCAGGAAGTCGATGCCCGCCGGCAGCGCGGCCCACAGTTGCACCGGGTCGGTGGACGCCGTGCCCGGGTTCGACAGTTCGATCGTGTACGTCGGCTCGCCCCGGACCAGGCACCGCGACGGGCCGGTCTGCTTGACGAGCAGCATCGGCTCGACGAGGTTCACGCCGACCTTGGCGGCCTCGGTTTGCGACCCGTCGGCGACGGCCGTAATTGAGCAGACTTGCGGCCCCGACTTGCCGGCGACGACTTCGAGACTCAGCGTCTTCGACTGGCCGGCCGGCAGGTTGGCCAACTCGGCCTCGATGACCTGGCCCTGCACGTGCGTCAGGCCTTCGCTGAACTTGGCCTGCAGGAGAATCTTGCCGGCGGTGCCGGTGCCGGTGTTGGTCAGCTTGATCTGGAACGGCACCTTCTCGCCGACGCGGGTCGTTTCCGGGCCGGTCATGGCGAGCGCGATCTTCGGCCGCGTGACCCGGACGCGGGCCTCGACGGCGGTCGTGAAGCTGACGACGGCCCGGCTGCGGACCTCGCCCTCTTCGAGCGGCTTGACGGTGACGCTGATCCGCTTCTCGGCCCCGGATTCGAGCGCCCCGATCGACCAGGCGAGGCGGTCGCCGGCGGTCTCGGCGGGCGGCGTGCTGCCGAGGAACTGGCACTTGGCCGGCAACTCGTCTTCGACGCGGACGTTGGCGACCGCCCCGGTCCCGACGTTGCGGACGACGAGTTCGTACACGAGCGACTGGTTGACCCCGATCGTCTCGGGGCAGACGGCCTCGACGACGACGTTCGGCACCTGCCGCGAAGTCATCCCGGCGACGCCCTGGCCGACGCCTTGCGGCACCATCTTCGGCGACTCGACCGGCGTTTCGTCGAGCGGCTTGAGTTTCACCGGCGGCACGGCGGCGGGCAGCGGCGTCGGCACGACGGGGGCCACCGCGACCGGGGCGACGGTCGGCTCGATGCCGCGCGGCACCGGCTTCAGCGCCGGGACCGGGGTGACGGGCAGCGGGTCGGCGTTGATGCCGACCGGCAACGGCTTCGGTTCGGGGAGCGACGGCTCGACTTTGACCGACGGCGGGAGGTGCGGGGTCGGGCTGAAGTACGGCGGCGCGCCGGCCGCTTCGGTGTTGCCGACGACGCGGACTTCGCCCGGCCCGGCGACGACCGGTTGGGTCAGCCGCGGGACGCCGCCGGCCTGCTGGACGGGGGCCGGGTTCGGCCCGCCGGGCGGGGCGAACTGCGACGCGTACCCGACGGCCTTGACCGCGCCCTTGTCCCCGGGGCGTTGACCGCCGAAGGTCGGGATGTTCGTCGCGGGCGGCAGGGTTTGCGGCGGCGCGGCCGGGCGGGCCGCCCCGGGGAACAGGCCGGCCGGCGGCGGCGACACCTTGCCCTGGAAGTACTTCACTTCCCCAGCGCCCGGCGACGGCACGCCGTCTTGCCCGCTGGCGGTCACGGTCACGCCGGCGACCAGCGCCCCGAGAGCGCCCGCGGAGGCGGCAGAAATCCAACGACGGCTACGCACGGCGAATCCCCCCAAACACCAAAACCGAGCAATCCTCAAGGCCCGGCCGGTCCACCCCCGTGAGACCGGCCGGGCCGAACGCCCCCACGGCGTTTCCCTTGTTCATCGACCCCGGCCCCCAGCGGTTACGCCGGGGCCGGGTACTTCGCGGCGTTCTTCACCAGCTTCGCCGCGACCGCCCCGCTCAGGTCGATCCCGGTGTGCGAACTGAGCAGCAGGACGATGTTCGCCACGTCCGCCAGTTCGTCCGCGATGGCCGCCCGCAGGACCGGGTCCCGGGCCGCCGCCACCGACTCGTCCGCCGTCATCCAGCGGAACACGTCGCACAGCTCGCCGACTTCCGAAGCCAGCGCCATCACGAGGTTCTTCGGCGAGTGGTACGGCTCCCAGTTCCTCACCCGAGCGAAGCGACGGATCGCGTCCTTCAAGTCCGAAACCGGTGTCGTGTCGTCCGCCATGCGCCCCTCGGTCAGTCCCCGCGAGTCCGGCCCCCGCCAGGCTCCACGGGCGGCGGGTTATAACCGGGCGGGCGAACGTGTCAACGCGGAAGGGGGTCGAAATCGGCCCGTCCGGCGACTATTTTTCGCGGCGAAAATGCTGGAAAATCCAGTGAAATCGGCTCAAGTCCGGCGGCGGAACCGCCGGGGCCGGCGGCCCCCCCGCCGGCGCGTTTGCCCGGCGCGCCGGCGGTAGGGCCGGGTACTTCGGCCCTTCCGTTGAAACGCGGTGGGCGGTCGCCGGGGGAGCCATAGAACAGTGAGGATTTTGCGCCCGGTCCCGGACCTCTGAGGTAGTTCACCCCGCCATGCCGAAGCGCACCGACCTCCACAAGATTCTGCTCATCGGCTCCGGCCCGATCATCATCGGCCAGGCGTGCGAGTTCGATTACTCCGGCACGCAAGCCTGCAAGGCCCTCCGCGAAGAGGGGTACTCGGTCGTCCTGGTCAACTCGAACCCGGCCACGATCATGACCGACCCGGAGACGGCCGACCGCACGTACATCGAGCCGATCACCTGGCAGGTCGTCGAGAAGATCATCGCCAAGGAACGGCCCGACGCCCTGCTGCCGACGCTCGGCGGGCAGACCGGCCTGAACACCGCGATGGACCTGCACAAGCACGGCGTCCTCGTCAAGTACGGCGTCGAGATGATCGGCGCGAAGGCCGAGGTCATCGACAAGGCCGAGGACCGCTCGAAGTTCAAGGACGCGATGGTCAAGATCGGCATCGACGTGCCCAAGAGCCGGGTCGTCCGCAACCTCGCCCAGGCCGACGAGGTGATCGAAGAGATCGGCCTGCCGTGCGTCTTACGGCCCAGCTTCACGATGGGCGGCACCGGCGGCGGCATCGCGTACAACCGCGAGGAGTACCGCCGGCTCGTCGCCCTCGGCATCGAGCTTTCCCCGGTCGGCGAGACCCTCGTCGAGGAGTCGATCATCGGCTGGAAGGAGTTCGAGCTGGAGGTGATCCGCGACAAGGCCGACAACGTCGTCATCATCTGCAGCATCGAGAACTTCGACCCGATGGGCGTCCACACCGGGGATAGCATCACCGTCGCCCCCGCGCAGACGCTCTCCGACAAGGAGTACCAGCGGATGCGCGACGCCGCGAAGGCGATCATCCGCGAGATCGGCGTCGAGACCGGCGGGTCGAACATCCAGTTCGCCATCGACCCGGCGAGCGGCCGCATGATCGTCATCGAGATGAACCCGCGGGTCAGCCGGTCGTCGGCCCTCGCGTCGAAGGCGACCGGCTATCCCATCGCCAAGATCGCGGCGAAGCTGGCCGTCGGGTACACCCTCGACGAACTGCACAACGACATCACGCGGACGACCCCGGCCAGCTTCGAGCCGACCATCGACTACGTCGTCACCAAGATGCCGCGGTTCAACTTCGAGAAGTTCCCCGGGGCCGACGGCACGCTCACGACGCAGATGAAATCGGTCGGCGAGACGATGGCGATCGGCCGCACCTTCAAGGAGTCGCTGCAAAAGGCGTTGCGCGGCCTCGAAGTCAACCGCTTCGGGCTGGGGCTGGACCGCGAAGACCGCTGGGGCACCAAAGACCAGCCGTCGATGGACGAGATTCTGGCCAAGCTGACGACGCCGAACTTTGAACGCATCTGGTTCGTCCGCTACGCCTTCAAGGCCGGCATGAGCGTCGAGCAGGTGTTCGCCCGCACCAAGATCGACCCCTGGTTCTTGCGCAACATCGAAGAACTCGTGAGCTTCGAGGACGAGCTACGGGCCGTCGGCCGGCTCGAATCCTGCACGCCGGCGCTGATGCTGAAGGCCAAGCAGTTCGGCTTCGTGGACCGGCAGTTGGCGACCGCCTGGGGCACGACCGAGGGCCGCGTCCGGGACGCCCGCAAGGCGATGGGCGTGGTCGCCACGTTCAAGTCGGTGGACACCTGCGCGGCCGAGTTCGAAGCGTACACGCCGTACTACTACAGCACCTACGAGGCCCCGGTGATGACGCCGGACGGCCCGGTCGTCGAGGACGAAGTGCTGCCCTTTAGTGGCAAGCCGCGGATCATGATTCTCGGCGGCGGCCCGAACCGCATCGGCCAGGGCATCGAGTTCGACTACTGCTGCGTCCAGGCCGCGTTCGCGCTGCGGCAGGCCGGGTACGAAGTCATCATGGTGAACTCGAACCCCGAGACCGTGAGCACCGACTACGACACCAGCGAACACCTGTTCTTCGAGCCGCTGACGGTCGAGGACGTGCTGAACATCTGCGACCGGATGCAGCCGGCCGGGGTCATCGTCCAGTTCGGCGGGCAGACGCCGTTGAACCTGGCCAAGGCGCTGTCGAAGATGGGCGTGCCGATCATCGGCACGAGTGTCGAGAGCATCGACCTGGCCGAAGACCGCGAACTCTTCTCGCAGGTCGCCAAGGACCTCGGCATCCACCAGCCGGACAACGGCACGGCGTTCGACCTGCAAGCGGCGTGGAGCATCGCCCAGAGCGTCGGCTACCCGATGGTCGTGCGGCCCAGCTTCGTCCTCGGCGGCCGGGCGATGGAGATCGTCTACGACGAGTCGGCCTTCTCGCGGTACATGACCCGGGCGTTCGAAGTCAGCCCCGGCAAGCCGGTACTGATCGACCGCTTCCTGGAGAACGCGACCGAAGTCGATGTCGATTGCCTCAGCGACGGCACGCGGACGGTCATCGGCGGCGTCATGCAGCACATCGAGGAGGCCGGCATCCACTCCGGCGACTCGGCGTGCGTCATCCCGCCGCACAGCCTGCCGGCCGACATCGTCGCCGAGATCAAGGTGCTCACGAAACGGCTGGCGGAACGCTTGCAAGTCCGCGGGCTCATGAACATCCAGTTCGCGGTGACCGGCTTGCGGCCGGACGGCACGACCAACTTCCCGCCGGTGATTTACATCCTCGAAGCCAACCCCCGCGCCAGCCGGACGATCCCGTTCGTGTCGAAGGCGACCGGCGTGAGCCTGGCCCGGTTCGCCGCGCTCGTCATGGTCGGCAAAACCCTCGACGAGTTGGGCGTCCTCGACGAGGTCGTGCCGACGCACTACTCGATCAAGGAGAGCGTCTTCCCGTTCAACAAGTTCCCCGGGAGTGCCGTGCAACTCGGGCCGGAAATGAAGTCCACCGGCGAAGTGATGGGCATCGACGTGGACGTGGCGATGGCGTTCGCCAAGTCGCAAATGGCGGCGTCGGCGCTGCTGCCGATGAAGGGGACGATCTTCATCTCGGTCGCGGGGAACGACAAGCTGCTGATGGTCCCGGTGGCCCGGGAGTTCGCGGGCATGGGCTACTCGCTGATCGCCACGACGGGGACGGCGGCCGTCTTCACGGCCCAGGGCATCCCCGTGCAGACGATCCCGAAGATTCAGGAAGGCCGGCCGAACCTGCTCGACAAGATGAAGAACGGCGAGGTGGCGATGGTCATCAACACGCCGAGCGGCCGCGGCAGCAAGACCGACGAGGGGATGATTCGCACCGAGGCCGTCACCCACCGCGTCACGTTGATCACGACCGTGTCGGCGGCGCTCGCGGCGGTCGCGGCCTGCCGGGCGATGCGCGAACGGGAAATGACCGTGACCGCGTTGCAGGATTGGTTCCCGGTCAAGCGCTAGTCCATCGCCGGCAGGCAGTCGAGTAGCCCGGCGACGTGCTTGCAGTGGTAGTGCTGCAAGCGTTCGCCGCGGTAGACGGCGTCGGCGCAACTGCAGTGCCACCGGAGCAGGCCCGCTTCGGTGCGTTCGAGGGCGACCTGGTACGGCAAGCGGCCGCCGCCCACGTCCCAGGTCGTGACGCACCCGGTGGCGCGGGGGTCGGGGGCGCGGTAGTTGACGCGGTACGTGTACGCGGCCACGTTCCGCTTGCGGTCGGGGCCGGGGATGCGGAGCGTCAGTTCGGGATTCTTGACGCGGGGTTGGGTCAGTTTCACGGCGATTCCTCCGGCAAAATCACGGGGTTCCTTCTCGACACATTTTACGGTCGAAAAGGTGTCCCCTTCGAGGTCGGTTGCCGTCGAACGGGCCGTCGAATTGTCTAAACTAATGGCACCCGACCTTTAGATTTCGACCCGAGGAAGATGACATGACCGTGCCGACCGCCGAACCCGTCGCCCCGAAGGCCGTGTTGCGCGAGCAGGCCCGCAAGAATCGCGTCGCCCAGCCGGACAAGGACGCGGTGAGTGCGCGGATCGTCGCGGCGTTCACGGCGTTGCCCGAGTACGCCGCCGCGAAGACGGTGCTGTTCTACGTCGACGCCGGCAGCGAGGTCAGGACGCGGCACGGCCTGGCCGGGGCGATTGCCAGCGGCAAGCGGATCGTCGTGCCGTACTGCATTGTCGAGACGAACCAGCTCGAACTCTTCCACCTGGAAGACGCGGCCGAGTTGGTCGAAGGGGCGTACAAGATTCTCGAACCGAAAACGGAGTTGCGCGGCCTGCCCGGCAAGCGGGTCGAGCCGGGCAAACTCGACCTGGTCATGGTCCCCGGGACCGGCTTCGACTTGCGGGGTGCCCGCATGGGCCAGGGCAAGGGGTACTACGACCGGCTGCTGACCGGTGCCCGGCCCGACGCGCCGCTGATCGGCATCGCCTTCGACTGCCAGGTCTTCCCCGAAATCCCCGTCGCCGCGCACGACGTGTTCATGGACGCCGTGCTGACCGAAACGCGGCTGATCCGCGGGACCGGCCGGGCGAAGCCGGTCACTTCGTAGACTAGCCGCTCCAACGCATCGAAGTCTTGTCAGCGGAGCGAGTCATGAGTGAGTGGCAGCGGACCCACACGTGCGGCGATTTGCGGCCGACCCACATCGGCAGTCCGGTCACGCTGAACGGCTGGGTGCTGGCCATCCGCGGCTACCCGAAGCAAGTCTTCGTGGACTTCAAGGACCGGTACGGCGTCACCCAGGTCGTCTTCGAGGCCGACGACGCCGAAGTCTTCGCGGCCGCCCAGGCCCTCGGCCGCGAGTTCTGCCTGTCGGTCACCGGCGAGGTCCGCGCCCGCATCCCCGGCAAGGAGCGCGCCGACATCGCCACCGGGGCCGTCGAACTCGTCGCCAGGTCGCTCACGGTGTTGAACGCCTGCCCGACCCTGCCGTTCGAGATCAACGAATTCGGCAGCGAGCTGGCCAACGAGGACATCCGCCTCCAGTACCGCTACCTCGACCTGCGCCGCAAGAGCTTGCAAAACGTCATCGTCCTGCGGCACCGGCTCTGCAAGACGATCCGCGACTTCCTCGACGCCCGCGGCTTCCTCGAAATCGAGACGCCGCTGCTCGGCAAATCGACCCCGGAGGGCGCGCGGGACTACCTGGTGCCCAGCCGCGTCCACCACGGCGAGTTCTACGCCCTGCCGCAGTCGCCGCAGTTGTACAAGCAACTGCTCATGATCTCCGGGTACGACAAGTACTTCCAGATCGCCCGCTGCCTGCGCGACGAGGACTTGCGGGCCGACCGCCAGCCCGAGTTCACGCAGCTCGACGTGGAGATGTCGTTCGTCGAGCGCGAGGACATCCTGACGCTCATGGAGCAACTCTCCGCCGAGATTTTGCACACCGTCCACGGCCTGAAAGTGGCGACGCCGTTCCCGCGGCTCGCCTACGCCGACGCGATGGTCCGCTACGGGTCGGACAAGCCCGACCTGCGCTTCGGCATGGAGATCACCGACCTGACCGACCTGGCCGCGGCGAGCGAGTTCCCGATCATCAAGTCGGCCCTGGCCGACGGCGGGGTCGTGCGGGCGCTGGTCGTGAAGGGCGGGGCGGCGAAGTACAGCAACAGCCAACTCAAGCCGGGCGGCGAACTGCCGAAGGTCGCCGAGACCTTCAAGGCGAAAATCCTCCTCAACGCGAAGGCGACCGCGGACGCCACGCCGGACTTGCTGGTCAAGTACTTCGGCGACGCGACGCACGGGCCGGTCCGCGAGCGCCTCGGCGTCGAAACCGGCGACCTGGTGCTACTGATCGCGGACAAGGAGTCGATCGTCGCGGACGCCCTCGGGGCGTTGCGCAACCACCTCGGGGCCGCGCTGAAACTGTACCGCAACTGGTGGGACGAAAAGGCCGAGTACGACGCCACCGAGGAGGCCGCCGCAAAGAAGGAGCGTCGCCCGGCCAAGGCGTTCGAGATGAAGCCGGAGCACTTCAACTTCCTCTGGGTCGTTGATTTCCCGATGTTCATGTACGACGAGGACGAGAAGCGGCACGTCGCCATTCACCACCCGTTCACGTCGCCGATGGACGAGGACTTCGCCCGCATGGAATCGCACCCGGGCGAGTGCAAGGCCAAGGCCTACGACCTCGTGTTGAACGGGTCCGAAGTCGGCGGCGGCAGCATCCGCAACCACCGCCAAGACGTGCAATCGACGGTCTTCAAGATGCTCGGCATGGAAGCCGACGACGCCAAGGCCCGGTTCGGCTTCCTCCTCGACGCCCTGCAGAGCGGTGCCCCGCCGCACGGAGGCATCGCGCTCGGCCTCGACCGGTGGTGCATGATCCTCGCCGGGACGACGAACATCCGCGACGTGATCGCCTTCCCGAAGAACAAGCAAGCCCGCGACCTGATGAGCGGTGCCCCGGCCGCCGTCGAGCCACGCCAGTTGAAAGACCTCGGCATCAAGCTGAGCTGACTCCCGGCGAGCGGCGGTGCGTCAGCCCGCCGGTCAAACCTGCACGGGCGAGTGACGGCCCCAGCGAGCGCCGGAAACTTCTCGCAGGTTGACCCTCCCCATTCGGGAAGGACCGGCGGGCTGACGCACCGCCGCTCGCCGGGAGTGTTATTCGCAGGAGCGCAGGTAGGCGATGCTGTCGCGGGCGATGGTGAGGGGGTCGGGCGTGTAGTCGAAGACTTCGACCGACACCCAGTTCCGGTAGTGGGCTTGCCGCAGGGCTTCGAGGATCGGTTCGAAGTCGGTGTCGCCGAAGCCGGGGCCGCGCAGGTTCGGGTCGTTGGCGTGGAAGTGGAAGAGTTGGTCGGCGTTCGCGCGGATCACGTCCGGGGCCGGGGCGAACTCGCCGGTCATCGCCTTCACGTCGAGGATCAGCTTGACGGAGGGGTGCCCGAGCCGGCGGATCATGCCGACCGCCTCGGCCGCGAGGTTCAGGAAGTCGGTCTCGGCCGTCGTCAGAGGTTCCAGGCAGAGCGTCACGCCGGATTGTTCCAACGCCGGCAGGCAGTGCCGCAGGGTGTCGAGCGCGAACTCGTCGGCGTCGTGGCGGGTGAAACCGGCCGGCACGTTGCGCTGCTTCGGCGAGCCGAGGACGAGGACGGTGCCGCCCAGTTCGCCGGCGGCGTGGGCCAGGTCGGCCAGGTACTTGCCGGTGCGGGCGCGGACGGCGGGGTCGGGCGACGTGACTTCAAAGCCGTCGGTCTTGGCCAGCAGCCAGTGCAGGCCGACGATGCTCAGTCCGGCGAGTTCGGCGGTCCGCCGCAACTCGGCGCGGCGGGCGGCAGTCACGTCGGTGATGCGCGGGGCGAGGGTGAACGGGGCGACTTCCAGGCCGGCGTAGCCGCACTCGGCGACGGTCGCGCAGACCCGGTCGTGGTCCCAGCCGGCGAAGGTCTCGTTGCAGATGGCGTACTTCATGGCGACCGGTCCGCGTTCAAGGCAGGGTCACGTCGCGGGTCCGCTCGGGGTCGCCGAGGTTCACGCACCGGAGTGTCACCGAAGCCTTAGCCGCCGTCAAGGCGGAGAACCGGGCCGGGGTCGTCGCCGCCTCCCCGTCCACCGCGAGGACCAGCCAGGTGCCCTTCGACTCGGGGTCGATCTCCTTGAACCGCTGGGCCGCGGCACTGCCCGGTTCGAGGTCGCGGACGGACACGCAGTCCGGCATCGGGATGCCGCCGCCGGCCTTCGCCTGGATCGTGCTGCTCCAATCGACCCGCAGGCCGAACGCCGCCGCCGGCCGGACCGACGCGATAAACGGCAGGTCGTGGCCGGTCTTCGCCAGCGCCACCTCGACCGCCCGCCGCACCCCCTGGCGCTCGACGGTGAGCTTGACCCGGCTCCCGGCGAGGGCCGCGCCGACTTGCAGGTACAGGTCGTCCTGCTCGCGCAACGGCTGGCCGTCCACGGCCAGGATCGTGTCGCCCAGGCCGGTGTCGAAGCCGCCGCGCCGCCCCCCCCCGCCGCCGCCCGCGAGGCCGGCCTTGTCGGCCGGCGACCCCGGACTCACGTCGAGGATCGCCAGGCCGTTTTCGAGCCGCCGCGAGCCGGGGCCGGGCGGCAGGAACGACACGCCGAGGAAGCCGTACTCGACTTCGCGGCCTTCCTTCAAGGCGGCCACGATGCGGCGGAAGTTCTGGTCCATCGGGATCGCGTACCCGCCGGCCGTCTCGGCCCCGGTGATCGCCGCCGCCGGGGTGCTCAGGCCGATCATCTCGCCGTCCAGGTTTAACAGCGGCGCGCCGGACGAGCCGAGGGTCAGCCGCGCGTCGGTCTGGAGGAGCGAACTCAACTGCGTCAGCGGCGTGTTCCGCCCGGATTCGAGCGAGCCGATGTTCGCCCGCCGGCGGACGGCGCTCAGGATGCCCCAGCTCGCGCTCGGAATTCCGTCGGGGAAGCCGGCCGCGTCGGGGTGGCCCAAAGCGACGACCCACATGCCGCGGGCGATCGTCGGCTTCTCGCCCTTCGGCCCGGTCACGAGCCGGCCCGCCGCAATCGCCATCGGCTTGAGGTCCGGCAGCGGCCGCAGGAGCTTCAACACGGCCAGGTCGCTGCGGGCGTCGGCGGCGTGGACGTTGGCGTAACTGCCGAGGCCGCGCGGCCCGCGGACGTAGATTTTCCGCGCCCCTTCGATGAGGTGGTAGTTCGTCAGGATCAGTCCGTCCTCGTCCAGGACGACGCCCGACCCGAACGGGTGGTCGGCGACGTTGCTCAAGTCCCCGAGGTCGAGTTTAGTGTCGAACGCCCCGCCGCCGGGGCCGCCGCGGGGCGTGGCGAAATCGCCGAGTTTGCCGGGGTTGGCCGGGTCGATCTTGCCGGGGTAGCGGGTGCTGTGCGAGACGGAAATCGCCACGACGGACGCTTCGGCGTCGTCGATAATCTGCTTCATGTGCCGTTCGACATCCCGGACCTTCTCCCGCACCGGCCGGTCGTCGGCCGCAGGGGCGAGGACGGCCGTCGCGACGAGGCCGAGCAACACGAGGAGGGCGCGGGGCATGGCGAAGGACCGCGAGTGGGGGGACCAAAAAGCCGTTATACCCGACGCGGGCGCGGTTGTCATGCGTCTGCTTTCGCCGCGCGGACGTACGCCTCGAAGTTCGCCGGGGGCGTCTCCTTGCCGACGCCGTGGCTGAGATTCAGGACGTGCCGGTGCCCGCCGCCGGCCGCCTTGACGCGGGCCGTCTCGGCGACCACTTCCGCCGTCGTCCCCGTGCGCAAGACGGCTTCATCGACGTTGCCCTGGAAGACGAGGTGCGGGTACGCCGCCTTCGCCGCCGCCAGGTCGTGCCGCTTGCCGAGACTCACGACTTCCGCGCCGCTCGCCGCCATCAGGTCGAGGTGCGGGCACTCCTTGACGAACAAGATGCGCGGCACCCCCGGCGCGGCGGCGAAGATCGCCCGGTGGTAGTGGTCGGCCCACGCGGCGTACTCTTCGCGGGTCAGCATCCCGGCCCACGAGTCGAACAGTTGGTAGATGTCCGCGCCCTCGGCGATCAGCGTGTTCAGGAACGAACTCGTCGCCCCGTTGAGCCGCTCCAAGAGCCCCGCCCAGACCTCCGGGTTCTCGGCGGCGAACGCCCGCGTCGCGGCCATGTCCTTGCCGGTGCCGATGCAGTAGGTCGCCACGGTGAACGGCGAGCCGGCGAAGACGATCACCGGCAGTTCGCCGCGCAACTCGTCCTTGACCCGCTTCAACAGCTTGCGGATCGCGTCATAGCTCTCGGGCGCGGGGTCGGGGTTGAGCCGGTCGAGGTCGGCCAGCGTGCGGATCGGCCGGTCGGGCTGCGGGCCGATGTCCTTCACCAGCGTGAACGGCAGGCCCATCGACATCGGCAACGTCGTGATGTCGTAGAAGAGGATGATCCCGTCCACGCCGAAGCGGCGCGGGCACAACGACGCCGCGGCCGACTTCTCCACGTCGGCGGAGAACTCGTAGAAGCCGAGGCCGGCCCGGATTTTGGCGAACGCGGGGTCCCACCGCCCGGCCTGCCGCATAGCCCAGACGGGGGCACGCTCGACCGCTTCGCCGCGGGCGGCCCGCAACAGGAGGTGATCCTTCGGCCCGGTCGGCATGGCGGCCCCGTTCGTCGGCGGTCAGTGCGGCTTCGTCCCCACGTATAACGTGGCGATTCCGAAGGTGAACGGGTAGTAGCGCAGCTCCGCCAGGCCGTGCGCGGCCATCTTCGCCGTGAGTTCCTCGTAGTCCGGGAAGCCCATGACGCTCGCCGGCAGGTAGTTGTACGCGCTCTCCGGGCTGCGCGACAGCAACTGACCGACCCGCGGCAACAGGGTCGTGAAGTACCAGCGGTAGACCGGCCCGATGACCCGGCCGCGCGGCTTCGAGAACTCCAGCACCGCGACCCGACCCCCGGGCTTCGTCACACGGACCATCTCGGCCAGGCCCTTGTCGGTGTCGGTCACGTTGCGCAGGCCGAAGGCGACGGTCACGAGTTGGAACGTGTCGGCGGCGAACGGCAGGGCTTGGGCGTCGGCTTCGAGGAAGGTCACGCGGTCGCTCACCCCCCGCTTGTCGGCCTTCTGCACCGCCCGCACCAGCATCTCGTGCGTGAAGTCCGCCCCGACGATCGGCACGCCCTGCTTCGCCGCCGCGTCGTAGGCAATCGCCAGGTCGCCGGTGCCGGTGCAGAGGTCGAGGATCGGTCCCGCCTCCGGCCCGGCCGGCGGCGCGAGCAGGGTCGTCTTCCGCCGCCACCGCCGGTCGATGTTGAGGCTGAGCAGGTGGTTGAGGAAGTCGTACCACGGCGCGATCTGGCCGAACATCCGCTGGATGCGGACCTCGCGCTTATCGACGGCGGGCACGGGCTTCGGCGGTTCAGTCGCGGTCACGGTCGAACTCCCCAGGGGCGGCGGGACGAAAGATTCTAACCGCGATTTCGGCGTGACCGCAACCGCGCGGGCTTCCTATGTTGACGACGCTCCGCACCTCTTGCCCGAGGCCCGTCCATGCTCGAATCGCAGAAGTTCCTCGTCAAGGAACAGGTCAAGTTCCTGGCGACGCACGCCACTTACGATATCTACGACGGCGACACCCGGCAGAAGATCGGCACGGCCGAGGAGCAGATCGGGGCGCTCGTCCGGGTGATGCGCTGGCTGGTCAGCAAGCAACTCATGCCGACCCGCGTCGAAATCCGCGAGAAGCCGGACGACGCCCTGGTGTTCACCGTGTCCCGCGGGTGGTACCTGTTCCGGTCCCGCGTCGAAATCCGCGACGCCCAGGGCGTGCTGGTCGGGTACTTGACGAGTAAGCTGTTCTCGTTCGGCGGGGGTTTCCTCGTGTACGACGCCAAGGACAAGCAGTTCGCCGACGTGAAGGGCAACCTGTTCGGCTTCAAGTACCGCGTGCTCACCCCCGACGGCGACTTCGAGATGGGCAAGGTGTCGAAGGAGTGGGGCGGCCTGGCCAAGGAACTGTTCACGTCGGCCGACAGCTACATGATCGAGGTCCACGAGGACTTGCACGAGCAGCCGATCGCCAAGATGCTCGTCCTGGCGGCGGCGCTGGCCGTCGATATGATCTTCAAGTCCGAGAAAAAAGGCGGCGTCGGCGGCCTGATCGAAGATTAACCGGAGACTCCCAACATGCTCACGACGGACGGCTGCCGCGCGCGGCGACAACGACTCCTAGACGCCCTCAAGCCGGCGACCCCGCTACTGTTGGGCGACCCGCTAAACCTGCGATACTTCGCCGCCTGCCACATCGACGCGTTCAGCCTCGGCGCGGACTTCGGCGTACTGCTGCTGATCGAGCCGGACGGCAAGACGACGCTCTTCTACGACAAGCGGGTGCCGAGCAGCGTTGAGCGGGCGCAGGTCGATGCCCGCGTCCCGGTCGCCTGGTACGACGGCAAGTCCCCCGGCGTCGGCGCGCGCCGCTGGACCTTGTACGACACCGTGGCCAAACACGGCGGCCGCGTTCACGACAGTTTCACCGACCCCGACGCCGCGAAGCTCTGGGCCGCGGTGACGCAGTTCCGGCGGGCCAAGGACGCGGACGAACTCGACCAATTGCGGGCGTGCATGACGCCGACCGAGGCCGGGCACGCCTGGGCGCGGGCCAACGTCAAAGCCGGGATGACCGAGCTCGACGTGTACAACGGCGTCTTCACGGCCGTCTCGACCGCCGTCGGCCGGCCGGCGATCGTGTACGGAGACTTCACCGTCTCGACCGGGGCCAAGAAGCACGGCGGCCCGCCGACGAATCACGTCCTGGCCGACGGCGAGACGTTCATCCTCGACTTCTCGGTCGTCCTCGACGGCTACCGCAGCGACTTCACGAACACCCTCGTCGTCGGCGGCAAACCGACCGCGGACCAGCAACGGCTCTTCGACCTGAGCCTGAAGGCCATGCAGGCCGGCGAAGCTCTGCTGAAAGCCGGCACGCCGTGCAAGGCGGTTTACGACGCCGTGCGCGGGGTGTTCGCGGCCGCCGGCGTCGCCGACTCGTTCCCGCACCACGCCGGCCACGGGCTGGGCATCGGCCACCCCGAAGCCCCGTTCTTCGTCGTCAACGCCACCGAAACCCTCGTCGGCGGCGACGTGGTCACGCTCGAACCGGGCCTATACGTGGATGGCGTCGGCGGCGTGCGGCTCGAACACAACTACGCGATCACGGCCACCGGCTACGACCGGCTCAGCAATCACGTGCTGAGTCTGATTTAACCGGCGTCTTGTTAGCCCGACGCGCCAGCGAGGGACGCAAAGGTGGTTGACAACGTTGTTGCGGAAGGCCGAACCGTCAACGCCCACAATCAGCGCGAACGAACCTTTGCGTCCCTCGCTAGCGCGTCGGGCTAACAAGAGTCGCCGGCGGCGGAGCCGAAGACTATTTCTTCGCCGGGTCTTGCAGCTTCATCAACTCTTCGACCGTGGCGACGAGCTTCGCGTCTTTCGCGCGGACCTCGGCGACGAACGCCGTCGCCTCGGGCCCGGGGGCGGTGAGCGCGTACTGCACGATTGCCCGGCGGACGAGGCGGCTGGCGTGCGTCGGCTTGGCGAAGAGTGCGAGGACTTCAGGGGTCAGGTCGAAGTAACCCCAGCGGCGGAGGTCTTCGATGGCCAGGTCGGCGAGGTCGGCGTGGCGGAGCAGGGCTTTGTAACTGCCGACTACGTCCGGTCGGACCGCGTCGCCCTTGGCGGCCTGGAAATACCGCAGGGTGCCGATGGCCGAGAGGCGTTCGGCGTAGGGCCGGTTGGCATCGTCGATGACCGCGGCGATCCGCTGCCAGCCGAGCTTGGCGTCGAGCGTCGTCAGGCCGGCGAGGTAGCCGCCGAGGTTGTCCTGCACGCGCGGCGACAGGGGCCGAGTGGTCACGAGTTTGTCGAAGAAGTCGCGGTCTTCGGGGCCGCCGCACAGGCCGAGGAGCATCGCATAGACGCCGAGGCGGTCGGCCGGGGTTTCCGAGTGCGCCAAGAGCTTGCGGAGTCGGCCCGGGTTGAGGACCCCCTTCGCCTTGACGATCTCGGCGTCGGTCGCCTTGGCGAACTCCAGAAAGGCGTCGGCTGCGACGCTGGGGTCCGGCGAGTCGAGGTGGCCGAAGCTGAAGGCGAGGCGGGCTGTCGTGTCGGTGGGGTTCAACTTCATCGCGGCGGCGACGTACTCGCACATCGGCAGGGTCGCGGGGACGCCGTAGACCGGGTCCGGCTTGCCGTCGCGGTCGCCGACGAAGTAGAGGTATTCCGGCGGGGTGTTGCCGATGATCGGCAGGTACTTCGGGATGACGAACGCCGGCAGTTTGGCGAACGGGGCGTGCGGCTTGAGCACCTGGACGACGTGAAAGTCGGTGGCACCGCTCACGCCGTTCGGTTCGACGCGGGGGTTCTTCAACGTGCCGTAAGCGGCGTACTGGGCGGTCGCCAGGTGTTCGCGCAAGGTCTGCCGGGACGTGACGCTGCCGGTGCAAAAGGTGCAGGCTTGAGCGGACGGCGAGGCCGTCAGCAGGACGCAGAGCAGGGCGGTCCAGCGCGGGGGTCGGGGCATCCTGCACCTCGGGGGAGTTATGGCTTGGGCGGGAGCGGCTTCAACTCGTCGCTGAGGGTCTGCTCGACGTACTTGACCCGGTCCGGGTCTTCCAGGCGAATCTTCTCGACGTAGGCCTTGGCGGCCTTGTGGTCGGCGGGGGCGGCAAGGGCAAATTTGAGGATCGCCCGCCGCACGATCGGCACCCCGCCGTGCGACTTCACCTCGGCATAGGCGAGCACCTTGTCGGTGAACTCCCACCGGCCCCATTTCCGCAGGTACTCCATCGGCAGGTCGGCCATGTCGCCGATGGCCATGAGCTTGAGCATCCCGGCGAGGATGTCGTCCTGCTTGACCACGTCCTGCCGGTAGTCCCAGAAGAAGCTCAGCACCTTGAACACGGCGTAGCGGATCTGGAAGTCGCTCTTGTCGTCGGCGATGAGTTGGTTGAGGTACGCCCACCCGGCGGCGGGGTCCAACAGCGTGTACGCCGCGAGGATGCCGTCGAGGCCGCCGACGAACTTGGCCTCGGTGCCGTCGAGCAGCCCTCGGAGTGCGACGGCGTCTTCCTTCTTGCCGCAGTGGCCGATGAACAGGCCGTACAGTCCGAGGCGGCTTTGCGGCGTGCTCGGGTCCTTGATCCAACCCAACACCTTGGCCGCCGGCAGGGTCGCGGCCAGGGCACGCACCTGCTTGTAGTCCGCCGACCCGAACTCGTTCATCGCGTCCGTCGAGATGACCAGGTCGGGCGTGTCGAGGTAGTCGAAGAAGTACCGCAGCCGGGTCGTCGAGTCCTTCTCGCGGACGGCGATGGCCCCGGCCAGGTAGTCGGCCAGCTTGCTCTTCCCGTCCACCGGCTCGCCCCGGTAGGCGTCGAGGGTCACCGTCCGCGGGTCGGCGAAGACGGCGGCGGAGGCGACGGCAGCGGTCGCCGTGAACGCGGCCGGGGTGTGCAGCTTACAGAAGATGATGAACTTGCCGTCCTTGCCGGCGCTGTCCCCGGGGACGTACCGCGGGATCGTCAGTACCTTCTTCCCCTTGAGGAATTCGTGCGGCTTGACGACGCTTTCGATCTGCAAGTCGGTCGTGCCCTTGCTGATGTCCGCCGGGTCGCGGCGGGGGTTGACCATCCGGCCGACGACGATGAAGTCCGCCTCGGCGACTTCGCCGGACAGGGTCGTCCCCTGCGCGGAGCAGAACGGGCAGGCCGACGCGACGACGGCGGTGTGCAGCAGGATCAGCGTCGCCGCGAGCAGTCTTGTACCCACTTGTTCTCCCCGTGTTACTCAAGCGTCTGGAGTCGGGTATGGGGTATCGGGTGTGGGGTATGGTCGAACCGCCGAAGACCGTCACAGGGTCGGGGGCCAGTCTGCGATACCCCAAACCCCACACCCGATACCCGCTCTTATTGTTGGCATCCCCCCGACCGGGGGCAAGCGATTTTACGCCGCGCCGCCGCCCTTGAGCCGCCGCGCCGCCTCGGTCGCTTCGTAAAAGCGCGGGTGCTGGGGGTACATCGTCACGGACTCGTAGCTCTTGATCGCGGCGTTCAAGTTGCCCGAGTTCTCGTAGGCTTTGCCGAGCAGAAACAGCGTGTCGGCCCCGCTCTTCTGGTACTCGCGGAAGGCGCTGTAGCAGCCGACGGCCAGGTCGGGGCGGTCGAGTTCGTCGAGGTACAGGTCGCCCAGCAGTCGGACGGCGATGAACCAGGCGTCTTCTTCGTCCCCGGAGCCGCGCGGCTGCTCGCGGACGTCTTCGAGAATACTGAGGCCGGCGTCGCGGTCGCCTTTGCGGAGGAGCAGGCGGGCTTCGCTGAGCATTGCCCCGTGACTCGTCGGCGCGACGATGCGGGCGAGCCGGGCCAGGTGCAGGCCGTAGTCGAGGGTTTCGGGATCGACTTCCTTCTGGTCGGCGACCTGCTTCGACTTGCGGACCAGGTACGGGATGTCGAACCAGGTCACGACCTTGTCGCGGACGCCGCGGATGCGGTCGAGGCTGACCGAGTAGTAGTAGCTGTCCTTCTTGGCGAGCAGGTCGGGGTCGGACTTGGCGTACAGTAGCCCGCGCTCGGCGATCAGCAGGGCGTTCAACTCGTCCCCGCTGCCGGCGTAGTACTCGGCGAGCTTGCGGAGCGTGTTGGCGTTCTCGTGCCCGGCTTCGACGTACAACCGCATGTCGTCCACCGCGCTCGAAAAGTCCTTGCGTTCGACGGCGGCATCGACAAGCCGCTTCAAGGCGTCGGTGTAAATCGCCCGGTTCTCGGCCGTGAGCTTGTCCGGCCCGGCGTTCAGGCCGCTGCGCTTGATCTGCCCGAGGTAACCCGCCGCCTCGTCGGCGCGGCCCAGCTTCGTGGCGGCGTCGGCGAGTTGCTGGAAGATGACCGGGCCGCGCGACGGCGAACCGCGGCCGGCGACGCGCAGGTACGCCAGGCCGCGCTCGACTTGCGCCGGGTCGGCGTCCGCCAGGAGGGTCTGGCCGAGTTGCTCGACGTAGTCGTAGTTGAACGCCTCCGGCGACGGGGCCGATGACGACGACGCGACGAACTCGGCCTCGTGCAGGGTCGCGTACAGTTCGCGCTTCAAGACGATCCCGGCGGCGTCCTCGGGCTGTTTGGCTAGGTGCCGCTCAACGGCGGCGATGGCGTCGAGCCGGCGGCCGGGGCGGGCGAGTTCGGCCGCGCCCAGTCGCTTGACGAGTTCGGGGTGGACGCGCAAGGCCAGGTCCCACGACGGGAAGAGTACGGCGTCGCGCCCCGTGCCCGGGTGCTCGGCGGGGTCGAGAATGGCCGAGAGTTCGGCGGCCGCGGCGTCGAACTGCCGGGCGTGCGTCAGGCCCACGGCCCGCAGGTACCGGACCCGCGGCGACAGGTCGGGCCGCTGGCGGGCGACGATGTCGAGCATCCGCAAGGCGTCGTCGCGCTGCTTTTCCGTCGGCGGTTCGGCGTTGATGAGCGTCCCGGTGACCGTCTCCAGGCAGTACTCGACCGGCAGGAGTTTGGCCGTCTCGTCGTCGATGGTGCGGGTGTCGAGCGCCTCCATGAGCTTGCGG
This sequence comes from Fimbriiglobus sp., assembly GCA_025362195.1. Taxonomy (GTDB): domain Bacteria; phylum Planctomycetota; class Planctomycetia; order Gemmatales; family Gemmataceae; genus Fimbriiglobus. The sequence goes on from JANYHV010000073.1 coordinate 31,729, forward strand.
ACGCCGTCGGCGGCCAGGCGGTTGCGGCGGTCGAGGTGCAGCGCCCGGCCGAAGCTCACGAGGGCTTCCCGGAACCGGCCGAGCGAAAGGTAGCCGTAGCCGCGCAGGTTGTGCTTGAAGGTCCGCAGGGCGGGCAGCAGCTTCGTCGAGTAGACGAAATAGGCGACGACGGGGACGAGAAAAATGAGCTTGTCGAACTGCTCCGGCAGCTTCGAGTCGACCCGCAACAGGTACAGGCCGATGCCGCCGGCCGCACAGATGGCCGCGATTTCGGCTTCCGACTCTTCGGCCTCCCCGGCGAGCGTCAGCAAGTAAAAGAATGGCAAGCCGAGCAGGAGATAGATGCCGAACTGCCGCTGCGGGGCCGAGCCGACGAGCGCCGGAATCTGGTCGATGAAGTGGACCGCCAGGTAGGTGCCGAGGCCGCCGACGACGAGGCCGAGGGCGAAGCGGTAGTACCAGTCCTTGACCTGCCGCAACTGGTGCAGGCCGAAGCCGAGCAGTGCCCCGGCGGCGACGGAATAGCCGAGCCAACTGCGGCCGTCCGGGGCGTCGGTTTCGGACAAGATTCCCCAGGCGAAGCCGCCGATCAGCCCGAGGTAAATGAAGTACGGGCTGTCCAGCACCACGAGCAACAGGAAGGCGACGGGGTTGGCGGTCGGGCGGTAGCCTCGGCGGAGTTGGAGGCCGGCCCCGGCGACCAACCCGAGCGCGAGACCGCCGACGCCCCAGGCGATGATCCGCACGAACGTGGCGGCGTCCGGCTGGATCAGGGCCAGGTACGACCACAGCCCGAGGAAGACGCCCTTGGCCAGGTACTCGCGCAGGACCGGATTCATGAGGCGACTCGCTCCCAGGGGACGCGCCAGGCTCCGACTCGCGCCCGGCCCGTAGCAGTCAGGATACGACCTGCGGCGGCGGCGGGTCGGCCGGCCCCGTTCGGCCGACCCGACGATTGTGAGAGCCGCCATTTTTCCGTATCGCGGGGCGTCGCCCGTTGCTAGAGTACGCCGCAATGCGCGGGGGGTCGTCTCCCGCGCCGTCGCGTTTGACAGAACAGGGGCTTGGGTCTTATGGTGCGGACATTCGGTCGGTGGACGGTGGGCGTGGCGGCGTGCGCGTTCGGGCTGCTCTTCACGGCGGGCGCGATCCTCGCCGAGCCGCGGGCGGACGTGACGAGCATCGAGGACATCATGAAGAAGGGCCACGCCGGCAAGAAGTCCTTGCTCAACCAGATCAAGGCCGGGGCCAAAGAAGAAAAGTGGGACGACATTGCCAAGCCGGCCAAGGACCTCAAGAAGTTCGGCGA
>JANYHV010000177.1 GCA_025362195.1 Fimbriiglobus sp.
GGCGAGTACGGATGTGCGGCATCGCGGGGATGATCGACTTGACGGGCGCGAAGCGGAGTGCGCCGCGCGGGGTGCTCGCGCGCATGGCCCGCGCCATTCTGCACCGCGGGCCGGACGAGGACGGGTTCCTCGACGACCCCGGCGTCGGCCTCGCCAACAGGCGGCTGTCGATCGTCGGACTGGCGGACGGCCGGCAGCCGATTAGCAACGAGGACAAGACGGTCTGGACCGTCTTCAACGGCGAGTTCTTCGACTACCCGGAGAAGCGGAAACTGCTGGAGGCGAAGGGCCACCGCTTCCGCACGCACACCGACACGGAGATCATCCCGCACCTTTGGGAAGAGTACCGCGCCGGCTTCTGGGAGCACCTGCGCGGCCAGTTCGCGCTGTGCGTCTGGGACACGACGACCAACGAGTTCGTGATCGGCCGGGACCGCGCCGGCATCTGCCCGCTGTTCTACGCGACCGTTCAACACGACGGCGGGCCGTGGCTGATGTTCGCCAGCGAGGCGAAGGCGCTGTTCGCGTCCGGGCTGGTCCGGCCGAAGCCGGACGTGCAGGGCCTGAACCACATCTTCACGTTTTTCGCCATGCCGGGGCCGGTGACGGTCTTCGACGGCGTCACGCTGTTGCCGCCGGGGCAGTACCTGCACTTCACTCCGGGGCGGGGCAGCGTCGAGGCGATGCTGGCGCGGAAGACGTACTGGGAGGTCAACTACCCCGACCGCGGGCACGAGGACTGGGGGCACGACGAGGCCAAGACCGTCCGCGGCTTCGAGGAGGTGCTGTACGCCGCCGTCCAGAAGCGCCTGCGGGCCGACGTGCCGGTCGTGTCGTACCTGTCCGGCGGGGTCGATTCGTCGTTGATCGTGGCGATGGCGTGCAAGGCGCTCGGCCGGGCGATCCCGACGTTCACCGTCAGCGTGCAACAGGCCGGGCAGAACGAAGAGTCGGAAGCTCTGCAAACTGCGAAGTACCTCGGCTGCGCGCCGGTGGTGGTGCCGTGCGGCCACGAGGAGTTGCTGCGCGGCTACCCGGAACTCGTCGGGGCGGCCGAGTTCCCCGTCATCGACACGGCCTGCCTGGGCATCATGCACCTGGCCGGGAGCGTGCGGGCGAACGGGTTCAAGGTCGCGCTCACCGGCGAAGGCGCGGACGAGTGGCTGGCCGGGTACCCGTGGTTCAAGATGAACCGGCTGACGAGCTGGATGGACGCCGCCCCCGGCGTGCCGCTGGGCTATTACGCCCGCAAGTTCGCCATGAAGCGGCTCGCCGGCAGCCCAATCTACCCGCTCCACCTGATCCGTCACGTCCAGGAAACGGTCGGCGGGCAGAACGGCTGGCTCGACGCCTACGGCATGATGAGCCTGAACAAGCTGCGCTTCTTCCGGCCGGACGTGATGGCGTCGGTCCTCGAAAAGTCCCCCTACGACGACCTCGGGCTGACGCCGAAGCTGCACCGCTGGCACCCGTTCCACCGGCAGATGTACCTCGGCGCGCGGATCATGCTGGCCGGGCACCTGCTGTCGTGCAAGGGGGACCGGGTGGCGATGCACCACTCGGTCGAAACGCGGTACCCGTTCCTCGACGAGGACGTGGTCGCGTACATGGCCAAGCTGCACCCCCGCTGGAAGCTCCGCGGCCTGTTCGGCGACAAGTTCGTCGAGCGCAAGGTCGCCCAGAACTGGCTGCCGAAGGAGGTCGCGTGGCGGAAGAAGCTCATGTTCCGCGCGCCGATGGACAGTTGGATTCAGAAGGCCGTGCCCGGCCAGAGCCACTGGGTGGACGAGGTCCTTTCGACGGAGAGCCTGCTTAAGACGGAGTTCTTCGACCCCGCCGCGGTCAACGCCGGCCGCGAACTGCTCGCCAAAATGGGCCGCCGCGCGCTCGGCCGGACCGGCCTCGAAATGGGCCTGACCGCCGTCGTCGCCACGCAGATTTGGCACCACCTGTACATGGACTCCGGCCTGTGCAGCCTCCCGTCCCTCGGCTACACGCAACCGTCCCTCGTCTCGGTTTGACCATACCCCACACCCGATACCCCATACCCGATTCCGAATGACCTACGCCCTCCAAACCCTGATGCACGAGCGCAGCCGGTACGCGGCCGGCGTCGGGGCGGTGCTGTTCTCGGCCGTGCTGATCGCGCTACAAGTCGGCCTGTTGTTGGGGCTGTTCGAGTTGACCTCGATCCCGATCGACCACAGTTCGGCGGACTTGTGGGTCGGCGGGAACCACGTCGAGAGCGTCGATCTCGGCCGGCCGATCCCGATCAGCTTCGTCGGCCGGCTGAACAAGCCGGGCGTGCAAAGCCCGGAGTTGTACTACCTGAACTTCGGCAACTTCACCAAGCCGAGCGGCGGGTACTCGCTGTGTACGGTCGTCGGCACCGGCCTGACCGCCGGGCACGCCGGGTGCCCGGACGTGCTGACCGCCGAGCACCGCCAACTGCTGACCGAGAGCCTGACCATTTGCGTCGATCAGTCCGACCTCGGCAAACTCGGCCTGGTCGGGGTCGGGGACCACGCCAAGGTGAACGGCAAGGAGGTCCGCCTGGTCGGCGTCGTGACCGGGATCAAGAGCCTGGCCGCGCCGTGGCTGATCTGCTCGCAGACGACGGCCCGCGAACTCCTGAGCGTCGTCAACCCGGCGTACACCGACCACGTCACGTACCTGCTCGCCCGGTGCGACGACCCGGGCCGGGCCAAGGCGACCGCCAAGGAGTTGACCGCCGAGTACCCCGAAATGTCCGTGTACACGGCCGACGAGTTCTCGACCAAGTCGCGCATGTTCTGGCTGCTGCGGACCAAGGCCGGGGTCGCCCTCGGGTACGCCGCGCTGCTGGGCCTCCTGGTCGGCGCGGTCATCACGGCCCAGACCCTGTACGCGGCGACGATGGCGAGCGCCAAGGAGTTCGCCACGCTGCTCGCGCTGGGCATCCCGCGGCGCAAGATTTACGGCCTGGTCATGGCCCAGTCGTTCTGGGTCGGCCTCGTCGGCGTGACTTTGGCGTACCCGATGGTCCACCTCCTCGGGTACCTCGCGGAGCAGGCCGGCGGGCGGGTCGTCATCCGCTGGGAGGTCCTGCTCGGGGCGGCCGGGCTGACGATGACGTCGTCGCTCCTGGCCGGGCTGGTGGCCCTGCGGTCGGTCAAGAACATCGAGCCGATGAGCCTCTTGAGGTGAGTATGCCGAGTGCGTCGTCGAACCCGAGTCTGCGCTCGGTCCGCCTCGAACGGACCTTCGGCGACGGCGCGACCCGGCGGGTGGCCCTCAGCGGCGTCTCGTTCGACCTGTACCCCGGCCGGCTCGCGCTGTTGATGGGGCCGTCGGGCAGCGGCAAATCGACCCTGCTGGCGATCCTCTCGGGCCTGCTCAACCCGGACGCCGGGCAGGTCCTCGCCTGGGAGGACGGGGCGTACGTCGATGTCTGGGCGCTGCCCCAGGCCGAGCGCGAGGCGTTCCGGTTGCGGCAGGTCGGCTTCATCTTCCAGGGGTACAACCTGTTCCCGGCCTTCACCGCGGCCCAGCAGCTCGAAATCGTGCTCCGCTGGGGGCAGAACGCCAGTGCGTCCGACGCCCGCCGGCGGTCGCACGCCGTGCTCGAAGGCCTGGGCCTCGGCGGCCAGATGAACAAGAAGCCGGCGCAACTGTCCGGCGGCGAGAAGCAGCGGGTGGCCATCGGCCGGGCGCTGGTGAAAGGGTCGAAGTTCATCTTCGCCGACGAGCCGACTTCGGCCCTCGACTGGGAGAACGGCAAGCTCGTGCTCGAACTCCTCCGCCGCGAGGCGCACGACCACGGGGCGACGATCTTCGTCGTCTCGCACGACAGCCGGATGTTGCCGTACACCGATATCGCGTACCATTTAGAGGACGGCCACCTCAGCGAAATGTCCCGAAGCTCTCTGGGGGAACTCCCATGACCGTGCGTTGGAAAGCGGTGCCCTGGGCCGCCGGAGTGGTCCTCCTCGCGGCGACCCTGCTCGGGGCGCGACTCCTCGACCAGACGGACGCCTCGCCGAGAGCCGCGGGTGCCCCGGCCAAGCCCGCGCCGGCGGTCGGCGGCGTCACCGTCCTGGGCAGCGTGGCGAGCGACCCGCCCGAATCGGCCGTCGGCCCGCCGGCGCTGGCCGCGCTGCTGACCGTCGAAAAGCTGCTCGTGGCCGAGGGGCAGGCCGTGGCCGTCGGCGACCCGCTCGTCAAGTTCGACGACGCCCAGGTCCGCGAGAAGTTACCGCAAGCCCGGGCCGGCCTCGCGGCGGCGCGCGAAGACCTGGTCAAGGCCGAGGCGCAGAAGGCGGGCTTTCCGCTGCAACTCCAGGGCCAAGAGTTGAAAATCCGCACCCTCCGCGCGAACCTCAAGGAGGGCGAGGAAGAGTTCCGCATCGGCCGCGAGCAGTTCGAGCGCGTCCTCGACCTCCGCCTCCCCGGCACCGGCCAGATCCGCACCCCGGCCGAGAAGGTCGCCGACCGCGCCGAGAACCTCGACCTGCGCAAGGCCAACGAGGCGCTGAACACCCTGCGGGCCACGATCGACGGCGAGGAGTTGAAGCTGCAAGGCCTGAAGCTCACGCCGGTGGACGCCGACGTGCGGGCCGCGACCGCCAAGATCGCCCAGTACACGGCGACCGTGGCCGAGGCGCAGAACGCCCTCGACGCTTGCACGTTGAAGGCCCGCGTGGCCGGGGTCGTCGAGCGGATTTACGCCACCCCGGGCCAGACCTTCGGCCCGGCGTCGCGCGCCCCGGTGCTCTGGATCGTGCCGGCCGGCAAGCGGATCGTCCGGGCCGAGGTCGAGTCCGAGTTCGCCCCGCGCGTCGCGGACAAGGAGGGGACCAAGGTGAGCATCACGGACAGCAGCAACTTCGCCGTTACTTACGAGGGCGTCGTCCGCCGCGTCGGCACGGCCTTCCTGGCCAAGCGGTCGCAGCAGGACGCCCTCGCGTTGGCCCCGACGTACGTGCTGGAGTGCGTCATCGACGTGACCGACCCGGCCCCGCCCGGCAAGCCGCCGTTGCGCGTCGGCCAGCCCGTCCGGGTCAGCTTCCCGTGACCCGGGACCGCGTCGCGGCCTCCTACGCCCACTGCCGCCGCGTGACCCGCCGGGCGAAGTCGTCGTTCCCGCTGGCTTTTCGCCTGCTCCCGCCGCCGAAGCGCGACGGGATGACGGCGCTGTACGCCTTCCTGCGGCTGACCGACGACCTGGCCGACGAGCCGGGCGACCCGGCCGCCAAGGCCCACGCCCTCGACCGCTGGCGGGCGCACCTCGACGACGCCGCGCGCGGGGTCTTCGCCCACCGCGTCCACGCCGCCCTGCACGACACGGTGACCCGGTACGGCGTGCCGACGGTACACCTGCACGCGGTGATCGACGGCGTCGCGCAAGACCTCGAACCCCGGCCGTTCGCCACCTTCGCCGACCTGTACCCGTACTGCTACCGGGTCGCCTCGGCGGTCGGGTTGGCGTGCGTGCCGATCTGGGGCGTGCGGGCGGGGGCCGACCCGGCGGTCGTCGCGGCCGCGTCCGAGGCGGCCGGCATCGCCTTCCAGTTGACGAACATCCTGCGCGACTTCGGCGAAGACCTGACGGCCGGCCGCGTCTACCTGCCGGCCGAGGACTTCGACCGCTTCCGGCTCACCCCGACAACGTGCCGCGAGCCGGCCCGCCGCGCCGAGTTCCTGGCCCTGATGGCCTTCGAGGCGGCCCGCGCGCGGGAGTTTTACGCCGCGAGCGCGCCGCTCGCCGGCCTGCTCACGCCCGAGGGCCGGCGCATCTTCACCGGCCTGTCGAACCTGTACCGCACGCTGCTCGACCGCGTCGAACGCCGGGCCGGCGACGTACTCACGGAGCGCGTCCGGGTGCCGCGCGCGACCAAGGCCGCCGTCCTCGTCCGCGCCTGGTGGGACCGCGGCGCGTGAAAATTCACCGGCGAGCCAAGTGCGTCGGCGACTGGAGTTCTTCGCCTTGATGGTCGCGGAAAAATGTCGGCGAAATCGGTTCGCCCGCGACACACCGTTGACTCGACGCGCTAACCAAGGGTGGGCGGACTCGGCGTCAGTGTGGCGCGACACGTCCTCCCGACAAGGAGACTGCTATGAATCGTAGGCAGGCCATCGCGGCGATCGGTGTCGGAGGCGTCGTGGCGTGTGCGGCGTCCCCGGTGGCGGAAGCCGCGGACGACAAATCGAGGGGCCTCTTCCCCGGCGAGAACGCGGTAACGTTCAAGCTCAAGAATGTCACGCTCGATGCGGTCGATGCGGATAAACAGACTGCGGCGGTGAGCTTCGGACCGGCGAACGCCCGCGTCAAACTGACCGGCCTCCCGCTCGCCAAGGACATCGGCATCCGGCAGTGGTTTGAAACGCTGAGCTTTGCGAACAACATGCCGTTCGAGATGGGCCGGCTCAAGGAGTTGGTTGGCAAGGTGGTGTCGGTGCACTTGCGGGCGGAGGCGAGTGGCCTGGCACTCGCAACGATTGCGACCGCCAACGACTGAGCGTTGCGGCGCGCCGAATCAAGCGTCGTCCTTGCCATCAAGGCGGCACCCGACCGAGTCGAGCGTCCGGCGAGCCAAGAGCGTCAGCGACTGGAGCTGCCCCGATCTCCAGTCGCTGACGAAGACCTCCAGTCGCTCACGCTCCTGGCTCGCCGGCGCGCGGGCGATCCGCGGGCTACAATGGACTCGCCCCTTTCCCCGCGAACGAGTGCGACCGATGCCCCCCGTGCAATTCCTGGCCGACAACCACGACGCGGGCGAGACCGTCGCCGGGATGCTGCGCAAGCGGTTCCACCTCTCGTGGAAGCAGGCCAAGAGCCTGGTCTCGGGCGGGCACATCCGCGTCGCCGGGATGGGCTGCACGGACATCGCCCTGCGGATCAAGCGGGGCAACCGCGTCTGGATCCGGGACGGCGTCATCGAGCGCAAGCCGGGCATCGTGATGCCCAAGACGCCGGCCAAGCCGGGCGAGGTCAAGCCGCCCGAGCCGAAGCCGAAGCGCGGGTCCGACCGCACCCTGGAACGCCCTCAGCCGAAGGCCGTCCGCAAGGACGCGCACACGCCGACGATCCCGTCCGGCCTCGAACTCGTGTACTCGGACGAGGCCGTCGTCGTCGTCAACAAGCCGGCCGGGATCACGACCATGCGGCACGCCGAGGAGGCGGCCGAGTTCGGCGCGGGCAAGGGCGGGTTCCTGCCGAAGACCGTCGCCGACTACCTGCCCATCCTGTTGGGCAACCCCCGCGCCCGCCTGGTGGCCGTCCACCGCATCGACCAGGGCACGTCCGGCCTCGTCGTCTTCGCCCGCACGGCCGCCGCCGCGAAGGGGCTGACCGAGCAGTTCCGCAAGCACACCGTCGAGCGCCGCTACCTGGCCCTGGTCCGCGGCGGCGCGCCGAAGCCCGGGCGGACCGAGAGCACACTGGTCCCCGACCGCGGCGACGGCCGGCGGGGCAGCGGCAGCCCCGACCACGCCGACGCGCGGCGGGCCGTGACGAACGTGAAAATCGCCGAGACCCTGGGCAAGTACGCGGCCGTCGAGTGCCGCCTGGAGACCGGCCGGACGCACCAGGTCCGCATCCACCTCGGCGAGGCCGGGCACCCGCTGTGCGGCGAAAAGCTGTACGACCGCCCGCTGCACGGCAAGCCCCTGCCCGACGGCAGCGACGCCCTCCGGCCGATGCTGCACGCCGTCCGGCTGGGCTTCAAGCACCCGCTGACGGGCGAAACGATGGCCTGGGACGAAGCCCCCCCCGCCGACTTCGCCACCCTGTGGCGCGACCTCCGCGAGCGGGCGAAAGCCGG
>JANYHV010000186.1 GCA_025362195.1 Fimbriiglobus sp.
GACGAAGTCGGGCCCATCGGTAGACTGAGTCATGATCGCAGCGTCCTTGCCGTGGTGAAGTGTGGTAACTCCAGCCATGGCAAGACGCTGCGATCACTTCAAGCCTAACTCAGTGGCATTGCACTCACGTGGGCCGCTCGCCGCGCCTGCGGCGGAGCCGCGATCCCGGCGAGCGGCGGTGCGGCGGCCCGCCGGTCCGACCCGGAAAGGGGAGGTACTGCCCGGGCGAGTTGCGGGGTCCGGCGAGGACGTGTGGACGAACTTCGCGGCGTTATCCCGGCGGCCGTATGTTACGAGGGTCCGACGCGAGTGCTCATCGCCCTGGGGGTGTCCATGTCCAACGGTGCCGTTTTCATGGGGGTCGTGTGCGCCAGCTTCCCGACCCTGGTCCTCGTGGCCGTGGCCGTCAAGCTGTGGGAACTCCGCGCGGCCGGCCGCTGGCCGCAGACGCAGGGCACCGTCACCGCCTCCCGCGTCGCGTCCCGCCGCACCGCGCCGGGCGACCTCGCGTACACCTCCCGCGACACGGAAATGACCAGCGAGCCGTTCGTCGAGTACGAGTACGCGGTCAAGGGTCGGACCTTCCGTTGCAGTCGGCTCTCCGTCGCCGAAAGGGCACCCGGTTCGGAGCGGGAGCGGATCCTCGCCCGTTACCCGGTGGGGGCGGCGGTGACGGTCTCCTACGACCCCGAAGACCCGAGTCGCGCCGTCCTCGAGCGGACGCTGCCCCTGGGGACAATGTTCCTCGGCGGCTGGGCGGTGATGTTGCTACTTTTGGGCGGGCCGCTGCTCGCGGCGTTCCTCTACTTCAACGCACTGTACTGGCTCGGCGATCGCGTCGAGAACCGTGCCGCCGCGAAGGTCGTGGCGGCGCTGGCGGGCTTCGGGGTCGCCGTCTCGGTCTTGACGCTCGTCTTCGACGCGGCCGTCCGGCGGGCGCAGACGTGGCCGACCGCGGCCGGCCGGGTCGTCGCGTCCGGCGTGGAGGCGTACCGCGTCGCGGTGGCCTTCGGGCCGTCGCGGGTCCGGTACAAGTCCGGCGTCGTCTACGCCTACGAGGTGGGCGGCCGCGAGTACGCCGGCGACCGGTTGACCCTCGGCGTCACCGTCACGGCGTCGTTCCCCGGCTACGCTGCGCGGGTCGCCGCGCGGTACCCGGTGGGGCGTGAGGTCGCGGTCCACTACGACCCGCGCGACCCCGGCGAGTCGGTGCGGCGGCCGCGGTCGGGGCTGCACCACCTGCTGTGGGTGATCGCGGCCGCCCTGTTCGCGCTCGCCTGGGCCATCGCAACGGGCAGGGTCTAAACTCCCGGCTCGTCGGGGTTACGCGCCGTACTTGCCGAGGCGGTTGGCGTGGGCCATCGCCAGGAGCATCAGGTGCATGGCTTGAAAGTGGCCGAGGCCGCCGCGGAGGCACGCACTCTCGCTGAACTCGGTGTTGCCGTCCGGCCGGGCCGTCTCGGGGGCGACGATGACCGTCGGCACCGGGTGGAACGAGTGCGACTTGAACTTGCTCGGCGTGCTGTGGTCGCCGGTGACGATGAACACGTCCGGGTTCAACGCGCGGATCTGCGGGACGATCGCGTCGAGCTTCTCGATCATCTCGACCTTGGCGGGGAAGTTGCCGTCCTCGCCGGTGCTGTCCGTGTACTTGTAGTGCAAGAAGAAGAAGTCGTAGTCGTTCCAACTGGCCTTCAGGCGGGCCATCTGGTCGCCGAGAGTCTGCCCGGCGTCGAGCACGTCCATGCCGACGAGCCGCGCCAGGCCCTTGTACATCGGGTAGACGGCGATGGCGGCCGGCTTCAAGCCGTACAAGTCGGCGAAGGTCGTGATCGTCGGGTACGTGGCGAACCCGCGCAGCACCGCCCCGCTGCAGTCCGGCTCGTGCCGCAAGACTTCGCGGGCCAGGGCCATGAAGGCGTTGGCGAACTCGGCGGTGCGCTGGCTCGGCGCGTCCTTGCCGGCGGCCGGGAGCGGCTCGACGCCGGTCACTTGCGGGTCGGTGTCGTTGACGTGCCCGCCCAGGCCGACGGCGCGGAACACCAGCACGAAGCGGTGTTCCTTGACCGGCTCGACGAAAATCTCGACGCCGGGCAGGGTAATGGCCCGGAGTTTCTCGACGACTTCGACGCACCGGGCGGTCGTCGGCCGGCCGGCCCGGCGGTCGGCGATGGTGCCGTCCGGGGCCATCGTGCAGAAGTTGCCGCGGACGGCCACGTCGCTCGCGCCGACGGCGAAGTTGATGCCGAGGGCTTCGAGGATGCCCCGGCCGATGCGGAATTCGAGGGGGTCGTAGCCGAACAGGCCGAGGTGCCCGGGGCCGCTCCCGGGGGTGACGCCGGGCAGGACCGGGGTACTCAGGCCGCTGACGCCGTCGGCCGCGCAGGCGTCCAGGTTGGGCACGCGGGCCGTTTCCAGCTCGGTCTTGCCGCCCTTGACGACGGGCAACCCGCCGAGGCCGTCGGCCACTAACAGGACGATTTTGGTTTTCGCCGGCTCGCGAAGTTCGCCGATCAATTCGTGGATGTTCATGGGGAAGAAGTTTACGGCCGGCAATGTGCGGCGTACAGTAGCCGCAAGAAATGTCGCAACTGCCGTGAGACGAGTGTCATGCAACTGCCCGACGAGAACATCGAGTACGACTACAAGCGGCTGCTCGCCCCGCCGGCCGAGTCGTGGACGCCGCTGGCCGAGTTGCAGGCTCAGCACTTCCTCGCGGCCGACCGGCTCGAACCGATGCGGGCGATCCTGAACGCCGTCCGCGGGCGGGTCGCGGCCGAGCGCGAGTTGCAGAACCCGCCGCCCGAACTGTTGCCCCTCCAGGCCGGGTTCATCGACGGCCCGCAGAAGCTCCTCGACTCCTTCCGCCGCAAGGGGGACGCGTCCGAACTCGGCAAGCTGAACCGCGTCGCCCAGCGCCTGCGGGACAACACCGACCGCGTCGTCGTCCTCGGCATCGGCGGCAGCTACCTGGGCGGCAAGGCGCTGTTCGACGCGCTGTGCCACACGTACCACAACGAGTTGCCGCGGAACCTCCGCATCGGCAAGCCGCGGCTCTACTTCGAGGGCAACAACGTCGATAACGACGCCCTCGCCGACCTGCTCGAACTGCTCGAAAACACCTGCGTCGAACCCGAAACGCCCGAGGAGCGGTGGGGCGTCGTCGTCGTCTCGAAGTCCGGCGGCACGCTCGAAACCGCCGCCGCCTACCGGGCCGTGCGGGGCGAGGCGGCGAAGTACTACGGGATCAAGTCCGACTGGCTCAAGCAGTTGATCGTGCCGATCACCGGGCCGAAGGGCAAGCTCCGCGACCTGGCCCGGGCCGAGGGCATCCCGGACGACGACATCCTGACCATCCCGGACGACGTGGGCGGCCGGTACAGCGTCTTCACCCCGGTCGGCCTGCTCCCCGCCGCCGTCATGGGCCTGGACGTGCGGGCGCTGCTGCTCGGCGCGGCGGCGATGACCAAGCGGTTCCTGGAAGAGCCGTTCGACCGCAACCCGGTGTTGCAGTTCGCCGCGGTCAACCACCTGATGGCGACCGAGGCGAAGAAGACGACGCGGGTCATGGCCGTGTACTCGAGGAAGCTCGAGTCCGTCGGCTTCTGGTACGACCAGCTCTTGTCCGAGAGCCTGGGCAAGTCCGGCCGCGGGCCGACGCCGATCACGAGCGTGTACACCCGGGACCTGCACTCGCGCGGCCAGCAGCACCAGGACGGCACCCGGGACAAGATGATCAACAACCTGATCGTCCGCACCCAGAAGCACCCGGCCGTGCTGGTCGGCATGTCCGACCGGAACGAGGACGACCTGAACGCGATCAGCCGCCGCGGCCTGCCCGACCTGCAAGAGGCGGCCCTGCACGGCGCGAACCAGGCCTACGCCGAGGCCGCCCGCCCGACCGCCGACATTATCCTGCCCGTGCTGACCGAGCACACCATCGGCCAGTTGCTGCAAATGCTCATGCTGGCGACGGTGATGGAAGGCCGGCTGGCCCAGATCAACCCCTACGGCCAGCCCGGCGTCGAGGCGTACAAGCGGAACATGATGGCCATCCTGAAGGCGACCCCGAACCTGCCCAAGGGCGAAGTCCGCGACCAGGCCAAGGGCGTGTAAGCGGGGCGCGACCCGCGCGATTCCCACCCACCGGAGACCTTTCCCATGCGATTCTTTCTCACGCTCGCGCTGCTGACCGGGGCCGCGCGAATCGCTCCGGCGCAGGAGGTGCCGGACGCGGCGGCGGTCGTCCGCAAGGCGATCGCGGCGCACGGCGGGGCCGACGCGCTCAAGGCGTTCGGCACCTCGTCGTCCACCGTCACGGGCACGATGGCCGTGCCCGGCGCGGACCTGACGTTCACCAGCGACCTGCTGTTCGCCGCGCCGGATAAGCTCCGCCTGACGCTCAAGACCGAGATCAACGGCCTGAAACTGGACCTGGTCCAGGTCATGAACGGGGACGCCTTCGCGCAGACGAGCAACGGCAAGGCCGACAAGATCGACGCCGCCCAGAAGGCCGAGATCCGCCAGGCCGTCGTCGCCCAGGACGTGGCGACTCTCGTCCCGCTGCTGACGGACAAGTACGCGCTCAAAGCGGCCGCCGACGAGAAGATCGGCGGGGACGTGGCCAACGTGGTCACGGCCACGCCGACGGCCAAGGGCACCGAAGCCCGGCCGGTCACGCTGTACTTCGACGCCAAGTCCGGGTACCTCGTCCGGCACACCCGCGACGCCCTCGCCCTCACCGGGGGCGGCACCAAGAAGGTCAAGGAAGACACCCGCCTGAGCGACTTCAAGAAGTTCGACGGGGTCATGATCCCGACGACGGCCGTCGTCACCCACGACGGCAAGGCGTTCATGACCATGACCGTGACCGCGACGAAGGCCCTCAAAACGATCGACGCCAAAGAGTTCGTCGTCGGGCCGTGACCCCGGCGTGCGGTTTCCGCGGGCACGGGCGGCAGTCGTGTCCTACGTTTGGGCGAGCGCGGCCGGCCGGACCCGGCGGCGGGACCGCGACCCGGACTTCACGCCCATGACCGCCCACGACCACTTTACCGGCAACGGCACCGCCTTCGTGGCCACGCTCCGGTGCTCGCGGCTGCTGGCCGACGCCGACTTCGCCCGCGCCGTCCGCCTGCTCGACCCGACCGAATCGGCCGCCGACGCCGCCCTCGCGCTGGTCGGGGCCGGGGTGCTCACGCCGTTCCAGGCCCAGCGCCTGCTCGCCGGCAAGTCGGACGGGCTGGTGCTCGGTCAGTACGTCCTCCTCGACCAGCTGAGCCGGGGCCGGCACGAGCGCGTGTACAAGGCCCGGCACCGGACGATGGACCGGCTGGTGGCGATCCGGGTGCTGGCCGCGGAGGCGACCCGGGACCCGGCCCGCCGCGCCGCCGTCCAGGCCGAGACCCGCGCCGCCGCCCGCCTGGCCCACCCGAACGTGATGACCGTGCTCGACTCGAACGAGGCCGGGGAGCGGCTGTTCGTCGTCCAGGAGTACGTCGAAGCCGTGCCCCTGGCCGACCTCGTCGCCCAGACCCGGCGGCTGCCCACGGCCCGCGCCTGCGAGGTCGCCCGGCAGGCGGCGCTCGGCCTGCACCACGCCCACGAGTTGGGCCTGCCGCACGGGCACTTCCACCCCGGGTGCGTCGTCGTCGGCCGGCCCGGGGCCGAGGGCCGGACGCGGCCCGGCCGGGTCGAGGTCAAGGTGTCCGACTTCGGCACCGCCCCGCCGGCCGACGCCGACCCCGACCCCCGCCCGTACCGCGCGCCCGAACTCGCCACCCCCCGCACTCGGGCGTCGGTCGCGTCCGACCTGTACTCGCTCGGCGCGGTCCTGTTCTACCTGCTGACCGGCACCCCGCCGGCCGGCGACGCCCCGTCCGCCCGCGCCGTTCGGCCGACCCTGCCGCCGGCCGTGGAAGAGTTGTTGCAATCGCTGTTGGACCCGAACCCGTCGCACCGGCCGGTGTCGGCGGAAGAGGTCGCGGCCCGACTGGAAGCGTTCGCCGAGAGCGACGACGCGGCCCCCGGCGTCGATTTCGACCTGCCCGCCCCGGCCTTCGGCCCGCCCGCCCCCGTCAGCGGCGGCTTCCTGAGCGCCCTGCACGCCGCGTTCGACGACCGCCCCGCCCCGCGGCCCGGCCGGTCGTCCGACGACACGTCCCCGTGGTACGGCATCGAGTCCGAAGCGACCGTCGAGAACCTGCCGACCCCGGTCCTCGCCGGCCCCCCCGCACCCGCGACCCCGACCCGCCGCAAAGTCGTCGCCGTGGCCCTCGGCTGCGGCGTCGGCACGCTGCTCGCCCTGGCGACGCTGGTCGCGCTGGCCCGGTAGTAGGTGCTCCGCCGCGGGCGCTCCGGTTACGCCTTCGGCCGCTTCGAGGCGATCAGCTTCAGCAGGCTCTTGAAGGGGTCGGCGAACTTCGACAGGCCCTCGGCCATCAGGGTCTCTTCCAGCTTTTTCATGTCCACCTTGGCGTCGATCTCGGCCAGGACTTCGGCGCTCGGCATCACGTTCACCTGGCTCGTGAACGTCTGGCCGCTCTCTTGCACTGCCTTGTTCGTACCCGGCGGGTTGGTCTCGATGTCCGACCCGGCGAACGCGGCGACGTACTTCCAGGCCGGGTCTTCCTTCTTCTTCGTGCCGGTGCTGGCGAAGATCATCTCCTGCTGCAAGGCCAGGCCCTTGTCGGCCCAGAACGTCTTGTTCACCTGGAAGATGCGCTTGGCGTTGACGATGCCGACCATGCCTTGCGCGGCGGGCGACAGCGTCGGCACGGCCTTGTCCGTGTACACGTCCAGGCGGCTGACGAAAATGCTGTACACGGTCTTGACGTTCTGCTTGTCCGTGCGGCGTTGCGCCCCGCGCCAGCAGGCGTCCCGGGCCAGCAGGTACTGGCGCTCGCTGAAGATCAGCGTGCAGTTGATCGCCACCCCGGCGGCGACGAGGTCTTCGAGCGCGCCCAGCCCGCCCGGGGTCGCGGGGACTTTGATCATGCGGTTGCAGTTGCCGGCGAAGTAGTGCTTGCCGAGTTCGACGTACCGCTTGCTCTTGTCGGCCACGCTCATCGTGTTGGCCAGGTCTTCCAACAGCGGGTCCAGCTCGAAGCTGACCCAGCCGTCGTCGCCCTTGGTTTCGTGCCAGGTCGGTTCGAACACGAGTTGCGCGTCCTTGACGAGCTTGTCCGTCATGGCCCAGGCGACCGCCTCGTCGGCGTGCCCGGCGGCGAAGAACTTGGCCATGTCGGCGTCGAACCGGCCGGTGTTCAGCAGGTCCGAGATGATGATCGGGTTCGAGGTCGCGCCGGTCGCCCCGAAGGCGCGGTTGCGGGCGATCTCGTCGGGGTCCACGCTGTCCAGCCAGAGCTTGGTGCCGGCCGCGACGATCGATTGCAGGGGGGTCATCGGGTAGTCTCCGTGGGGTACTGTCAGGGGGCATGATAGGCCCGGCGGCGGCGACCGGCCGGGGTTCGGCGCTGGCGGACGGCCGGCCGGGGCGGTATCCTGCCGGCATGACACACTCCCGCCGGACTTTCCTGGGCGGCCTCGCCGCGCTCGCCGTCCCCACCCTCGCACTGAAGGCGGCCCCGCCGATGCTCCCCGTCGTCGATACCCACCAGCACCTCTGGGACTTGACCAAGCTCCGCCTGTCGTGGATCAAGCCGGGGGACGCGGCCAACCCGCTCGCCGCCCCGCACACGCCGACGGAGTACGCCGCGGCGACGGCCGGGCTGAACGTCGTCAAGGCGGTCTACATGGAGGTCGCCGTCGTCCCCGACGACTTGCAAAAGGAGGCCGACTACGTCGTCGGCGTCTGCGAGTCGAAGGCGACGCCGATGGTCGCGGCGGTGATCGGCGGGGCGGTCGGCACCCCGGCCTTCGCCGCGTACGTCGCCCCGTACAAGGGGCACAAGTACGTCAAGGGCGTCCGCAAGACCCTGCACGGCGACGACACCCCGGCCGGCCACGCGCTGAAGCCCGCGTTCGTCAAGGACGTGCAACTCCTCGGCGACCTCGGTCTGAGCTTCGACCTGTGCGTCCGCCCGGCCGAACTCCCGGACGCGGTCAAGCTCGTGACCCTGTGCCCCGGCACGCGGTTCATCCTCGACCACTGCGGCAACGCCAGCACGAAGTTCACCCCGGCCGAGTTCGCCGCCTGGCGGGCGGGCATGGCCGCGCTCGCCGCGAAGCCGAATGTCGTCGGCAAGCTGTCCGGGTTCATCGTCAACGGCGGCAAGAAGCCGAACGCCGCGGCGTACACGGCCGACGAACTCGCCCCGATCGTCAACGGCACGATCGACGCCTTCGGCCTGGACCGCGTCATGTTCGGCGGCGATTGGCCGGTGGTCACGCTGGTGGCGACGTACAAGCAGTGGCTGACCGTCTTGCAGGAGATCATCGCCGGCCGCCCGGAAGCCGACCGGCGGAAGATTCTGCACGACAACGCCGTGAAGCAGTACGGCCTCGCGTAACCGGTCACGCCCCGGGGGCACGCTCGGTCGGTCGCTTCCGCTCGGACGGGCGGGTTTTCCAGCGGCGGTGCAGCCAGAAATATTGTTCGGGGTGCCGGCGGATCAGCCGTTCCAGGGCCGCGTGGTACCGCTCGGTGATCGCCTTCACGGCGTCCGGCCGGTCGGCGTAGTCGGCGGCGTCGAAGGCGTCCTCGCACACGACCTCGTACCGCATCGGGTCGCCGACCCGCGGCACGCCGACGACGACGATCCGGGCGTCGAACTCCAGCGCCATCAGCGCGACGGCCTTGTGCGCGGACGCCGGCCGGCCGAAGAACGGGACGAACACGCCCCGCGGCCCGGCGTCCTGGTCGGCCAGCGTGGCCACTTTGCCCCCGGCGGTCACGGCCGCCGTCAGCCGGGCGAAGTCGTCCTTCTTGGCGAGGATCGTCTGGCCGGTCCCCTGGCGGAAGCGGTTCAGGAAGCGTTCGAGGTGCGGGTTGTCCAGCACCCGGGCGATGGCGTAGGTGCGGAAGCCGAGCGCGCCGAGCGCGTACCCGGCCAACTCCCAGTTGCCGAAGTGCCCCGTGACGATCAGCAGCGGCCGGCGGTCGAGCAGCCCGCCCAGGAGTGCCGGGGCGTTCACCGGCGTGGCGAACGTCCGCCAGTTGCCGACGTTCAGCTTGCGGGGCAGCAGCGCCATCTCGACGACGAGCCGCGCGAAGTGCCGGTAACAGCCGCGCACCAGCTCGTCGATTTGCGCCGGGGTGCGCTCCGGGAAGGCGTGCCGCAGGTTGTCCCGGGCGACGGCGCGGTGCCGCCGGTCGAACCGGTGCAAGCCGGCGGCGAGCAGCCCGGCGACGCCGAACGCCCACGCCTGCGGCACGGCCTGGACGACCGCGACGAACGTCCGCGCCAGTACGTACACCAGCCGGTCCACGGCCGGCCGGGTCTTCTTGGCCACGGGGTGCGTCAAAGTCCTTTCATCGCGTCCTGGTAGACGCCGCCAATGCTCATGAGGATACGGACGATCAGGACGATCAGCATGAACCCGACGGCCGCGTAGACGACCCCGCCGGCGATCATCGCCAGCAGCTTCATCTTGCGGGCGGCTTCTTCCTGGTACTGCTTCGCCTGCTTGGCCATCACGTCCGGCAGGCGGCCGGTCGTCTCGCCGATGCTGATCGTGTCGAGGAACTCGACGGGGAACAGTGTGTCCCCGCAGGCGGCCAGGGTCGGGGCGATCTTGTTGCCGTCGCGGGCCGCCCTGGACGCACTCTCGCCGTGCCGGGTGTACGCCTCGTTGGACGTGGCCCGGAAGCTCAGGAGGAGCGCCTTGTCGGCCTTCAACCCGGCCTCTCCGGTCATGTGCAGGCCGAGCGAGAACCGCTGCAGCGCGAACGCCCGGAAGCACCCGGCCAGCCCGGGGATTCGCAGGGCCAGCGCCTCGCCCTTGGCCCGCAGCCGGTCGTTACTCTTGACGTACAGGAAGACGACGACGACGGCGGCCGTGAACCCGCCGCTGACGGCCAGCCAGATCAGCGCCCCGGACGGCCCCATCAGGCCCAGCCCGAGCGCGTCGAACCCCTTGCCGTCCGACGGGGCGATCAGGCCCAGCACGAGGACCATCGCGGCGATGATGAAGATCGCGGCGACGTACATCAGGACCGGCCAGATCAGCGCCTGCGTGAACTTCCGGTTGGCGTCGATGATCGTCTCGTAGTACTCCTCCAGGGTGCCGAACACCTCGGTCAGCCGGCCGGTCTTCTCGCCCATGCCGACGAGTTCGACGAACAGCACGGGGAACCGCGCGGCGTCCGGCTTGAGGGCCTCGCGCAGGCTCTGGCCGTCGTCGCACCGCCCGGCCAGGGTCATCGCCAACGCGCGGGCCTTGGGCGGGCCGGACTTGCCCTGCATCCGGAAGGTCTTGCCCAGCGGCAGGCCGATATCGACCCCGTGCTTCAGCGCGCGGCACCAGAACACCAGAACCTTCGGCGACAGTCGGCTCGAAAACATCGGCACCCCTCCGGTCAGCACTCGACCACGTTCACGGCCAGCCCGCCGAGCGAAGTTTCTTTGTACTTGCCCTGCATGTCCACGCCCGTCTGCCGCATGGTTTCGATGACCCGGTCCAGGGACACGGTGTGCCGCCCGTCGCCGTGCAGGACGGCCAGGCGGGCGGCGTTGATCGCCTTGACCGCGCCCATCGTGTTCCGCTCGATGCACGGGATCTGCACCAGCCCGCCGACCGGATCGCAGGTCAGCCCGAGGTTGTGCTCCATGCCGATCTCGGCGGCGTTCTCGACCTGCTCGTTGGTCCCGCCCATGACCGCCGCCAGCCCGGCCGCGGCCATCGAGCAGGCGACCCCGACTTCCCCCTGGCAGCCCATCTCGGCCGCGGACAGCGAGGCGTTCCGCTTGTACAGCATCCCGACGGCGGCGGCCGTGAGCAGGAACGCC
>JANYHV010000236.1 GCA_025362195.1 Fimbriiglobus sp.
CGCCGGGTGCCCCTGCCGGCCGACGTGATCGCCGAGCTGCACGCCGCCGCCGGGCCGACGTGGCTCTGGGAGCGGGCCGCGGCGGAGTGCAAAGTTCACCGCCCCACGCGCAAGGCCGGCCACGCCGGGGGCTACAGCCCGTCGAGCTGGCGGCACACGGTTCAGAACCTGTTCCGGGAGTTCAACAAGGGCCGGCCGGCGGCGGGGCGGCTGCGGCCCCACGACCTGCGGGCTCGGGCGATCACGCTGGTCGCGGCGGCGACGCAGTCGGTGGACGCGACGGCGCAGGCGATGGGGGTCGACGCCCAGACGGCGCGGCACTACCTGGACGCGAAGAAGGCGTTCGACGGGTCGGCGATCCTGCGGGCGGCCCAGGTCGCCTTACGCGGGGCGGCGGAGTAGCCGGGGACGATTGTGTGGCGATAGTGTGGCGGTGAGAGGGGTCCGGCAACGAGTCGGGGGGCGGGGTTTTCGCCGCAACCCCCATATAAATCGGCCTTTAAGTCGAGTGCCCCGAGTAGGACTTGAACCTACAACCCGCTGATTAAGAGTCAGCTGCTCTGCCAATTGAGCTATCGGGGCTTGAAGAGGTATTAAACGCGATTCCGGGCTTGCCGCAAGACGCATTCCGGCGATTTCTCGCCGCGCGGTGCCCGCCTCGTTAGCATGGACACTTCCCCCGCCGACCGGTTCACGGCCCGAGGTTCCTGGCCCATGCGCGTCCCGCTCTCCTGGCTCCGCGATTACGTCGATCTGCCCGACCCCGGCCTGCTCGCCGAACGGCTCACCGTCGCCGGCCTGGAGGTCGGCACCGTCGAGACGTTCGGGCTGCCGGGCGCGGCTCTCGAATGGGGCCGGGACACGATTGTGCTGGCCAAGGTGCTCAAAATCGAGAAGCACCCGGACGCCGACAAGCTCAAGATGGTCACCGTCGATTACGGGGCCGGAACGCCGAAGACCGTCATCACGGGGGCACCGAACATCGCGCCCGGGCAGTCGGGGATGACCGTCGTGCTCGGGCTGAAGGGGGCGCGCTACTTCTCCGCCGACAAGGAGGGTAAGAAGACCGTCGCCACGCTGGTGCCGAAGGAGTTGCGCGGCATCCTGAACGACGCGATGTGCATGTCGAACTTCGAGTTGGGCATCGCCGACGACCACGACGGCATCCTGCTACTCGACGACGCCGACGGGCTGCCGGGGACGCCGGCGGCCGACGTGCTGGGCGACGTGGTCTTCGAGGTGGACGTGCTGCCGAACATGGCGCGCTGCTTCGGGCTGTTGGGCGTGGCCCGGGAGGTGTCGGCCCTGACCGGGAAGCCCGTGTGCGAGCCGGACCTGACCGTGCCGACCGTCGCCGAAAGCATCGCCGGCAAGGTGACGGTGACCATCCAAGACGCGAAACTTTGCCCGCGGTATTCGGCGACACTGATCCGCAAGGTCGCGGTCGGGCCGTCGCCGCGCCTGGTGCGGTCGCGGCTGCAGGCGGCGGGGGAACGGCCGATCTCGAACGCCGTCGATGTCACCAACTACGTCATGCTGGAGACGGGCCAGCCGCTGCACGCCTTCGACTACGACGTGCTGGTGAAGCGGGCCGGCGGGGGCGTCCCGGCGATTGCGGTGCGGCGGGCGAAGGCGGGCGAAAAGCTCGTCACGCTCGACGCGGTCGAGCGCGAGTTGACGCCGGACCACCTCGTCATCGCGGACGCACTCGGGCCGATCGCGCTGGCCGGGGTGCGCGGCGGACTCGACACCGAAGTCACGGCGGGGACGACTTCGATCCTCCTCGAAGCGGCGGCGTTCGACCCGGTCAGCGTCCGCAAGACGGCGCGGCACTTCACGCTGTTCAGCGAGGCGAGTACCCGCTACACCCGCGGCGTCCACCCGGAACTCGTGCCGGTCGCGGCCAAGCGGGCGGCCCGACTGCTGGCGAAGTACGCCGGCGGCGAGGTGCTGTCCGGCGTCGTCGAGGCGTACCCCGCGCCGCTGCCGCCGCAGGTGATCGAGCTTTCGTTCCGCGAAGTCGAGCGGGTGCTCGGCTTCCGGCCGCTGGACGGCGAGATCGACCGCATCCTCACGGCCCTGCAATTCACGGTCGCCGAAAGCCTCTGGGGCCGGACGGTGACGGTCCCGGCGACGCGGCTCGACGTGCAGGCCGGGGCGGCCGACCTGATCGAGGAGATCGCCCGCGTGCTGGGGTACGACAACCTGCCGTCCCGGCTGTTGCCGCTGGAGTTGCCGCCGCAATCGGGCAACGACTCACTGGCCTTCGAGCAGACGGTGCAGGACGCGCTCGTCGATCTGGGCCTGAGCGAGGCGATCAACTACACCCTGACCGGGGAAGCGGCCGAACGACCGTTCGCCGAGGCGCTCCCCGCGGCGGTCAAGCTCCTCAACCCGATCTCGCCGGAGCGCGGGGTTCTGCGGCGGACCTTGTTGCCGGGGTTGTTGACGGTCGCCAACGAGAACCTCGAACCGGGCCGCGCCCCGGGGGTCGCCTTCTTCGAGCTGGGGCCGGTCTTCCACGCCACGCCGACGGGGCTGCCGGCGGAGCCGCGCCGCCTCGCGCTGGTGCTGGCCGGCCGGCGGACGGTCGCGGCCTGGGACGACCCGCTCGGGGCGGCCCCCCCGGCGTGTGACTTCTACGACCTCAAGGGGGTCGTCGAAGCGCTGTTCGCGGCCTTGCACTTGCCGGCCGCGAGTTTCGCCCCGGCCAAGGAGGTGCCGTACTTGCACCCCGGTCGCACGGCGACGGTCAGTGTCAACGGGGTGACACTGGGCCACCTCGGGGAACTGCACCCGCGCACGGCGAAGGGGTTCAAGCACCTGGCCGACCGGCGGACCGCCCTGGCCGAGTTCGACCTGGACGCGATCGCCGCGCTGGTCCCGGCCCGCTTCGCCTACCGGCCGGTGAGCGCCTTCCCGCCGACGCTGCGCGACCTGGCCGTGGTCGTCCCGCACGAGACCCCAGCGGAGGCCGTGACGGCGGAGATCGTCGCCGGCGGGGGCGTCGTGCTCGAAGCCGCGACGCTGTTCGACGTGTACTGGGGCGACAGCATTCCGGCCGGCACGAAGAGCCTGGCCTACGCCCTGACGTACCGCGTCGCCGGCCGCCAACTCGGCGACAAGGAAGTCGATCAGGCGCACCTGAAAATCGAAGGCCGGTTGAAGCACGTGTTGAAGGCGGCGATCCGCGGCAAGGCCTGACCGTCGTTCAATTTGAAAGGGTTTCCCGATGGACGACGTGGCGAACTGGCAGCCGATCCCGGCCCACGAGCGGCGGGTCTTGGGCGTGCTGATCGAGAAGCAGAAGACCTCGAAGACGGCCGACGCCTACCCGATGACGCTGAACAGCATCGTCGTCGGGTGCAACCAGAAGTCGAACCGCGACCCGGTCTACGACCTGGACGACGACGCGGTCGAGGAGGCCCTGGACGCACTCCAGAAGAAGGGCGTGGTCGTCAAGATGACCGGCAGCCGGGCCGACCGCTGGCGGCACCAACTGTACGAGTTGTGGCGGGTGACCAAGGTCGAAATGGCCGTGATGGCCGAGTTGCTGCTGCGCGGGCCGCAGAGCGAAGGCGACCTGCGCGGCCGGGCCAGTCGGATGGAAGAGATCGCCGACCTCGACGAGTTGCGCGGCCTGCTCAAGACCCTGGCGGACCGCATGCTGGTGGTGTACGTGTCGGGGGCCGGCGGGCGTGGCGCGGTCGTGACGCACGGCTTCCACACGGCCGACGAGTTGGCGACGGCCGCGGCGCACCCGCACCGGCCCGAAGTCAACAGCGCGCCGGCCGGGGGGGCGTTAGAAGCCCGGTTGGCCGCACTCGAAGCCCGTGTCGCCGCGCTGGAAGCCCGGTGACGCGGTCCGGCTGCTGCGCGGCGTGCGGAGCAACCTCCGCCGTGCCGGACGTCCTCGCCGAGGGGGCGACCGCCTGCGCCTGCCCGTACTGCGGCAGCGCGGTGCCCGTGCCGACCGCCGCGCGGCGGGCGACGGTGCTCCGCGTCGAACTGCCAGAAACTCCCGCCCCGACCGTGCCACTCGCGGTGTCCCGTCCGCGTGCGTCGAGTGGGGCGGCGTGGCGGGTCGGCGGCGTGTTCGTGGTCGCGCTCGTTGCCGCGCTAGGGTTCACGGGGCACGTCATCTGGCGAATCTTGGCCCCCGAACCGGTCGTCGAACCCCTCGTGGTGGTGCCGCCTCCGCCGCCGGTGGCCGCGCCGACGCCGACGAACTTGACGCAGCCACCGCCCAGGCCGCGCCTCGCCGCCCCGGCCGAGTTGGACGTGCCGGAGGCGGTCGTCACCGACTGGCGGGCGGCCTGGACGCCGTTCGAGCCGGCGGGGTTGAAGTTGCGCGTGAGCCTGCCGGGCGAACGCCACCGCCGGACGATGAACTTTCCGACGGCGGACGGCCCCGTCGTCGCGGTGCCGGAAGACTCGGGCGACGAGGGACCGGCCCGCTACCGCGTGATCGCCCTGCCGTCGCCCGGCGGCACGCTCACCCCCGCCGTGCTGACGAGACTCCTCGCCGGGCTGCGGCCCGACGTGACCGTGCCGGCGACGGTCGTGACGCTAGGCGGGCAGAAGTCCGTGACCCTGCAATTCCTCGCCTACGACGGCCGCGACTGGACGGTCTACGCCGTGTCCCGGGGCGCGAAGGTCGTCCTGCTGGTGCGCAGCCTCGACGCGGACAAAGTGGCCAATTCGGCCGGGTTCGACGCCGAGGCGACGCACCGCCGCTTCCTGGACTCGGTCGTACTGTTGCCCGGCGACTAATCTGGTCCGGCGTTACGACTTCCGGGCGGCGTCGAGGGCGGCGCGGCGGGCGGCGATGGCGGTGTTCACGGCGTGGACGTAAGCGCGGCCGGACGGGGTCAGCGGTTTGACGATGTTGTAGTAGGCGATGTACCAGAGGGCCGCGACGCCGTCCATCGGGCCGATCTTCTTGCCCTCTTCGTAGGGCCGGCCGTAGTACGAGATCGGCACCTCGTACGTACTCGCGCGGGTCTTACAGATCATCGCCGTGATTTCGACTTCGAGGCCGAAGCCTTTACTCGTCATGTCGAGCGGCTTAATCACTTCGGCGCGGAAGGCCTTGTAGCAGGTTTCGATGTCGGACATGTTGCGGTTAGTCAACATGTTCGACAGGAACGTCAGGCCGACGTTGGCCAGGTAGTGGTAGAAGTACAGGACGCGGGCCGCCTTGCGGACCAGGAAGCGCGACCCGAAGACCACGTCGGCGTGGCCGTTCAGGATCGGGGCGATGACTTCGGGGATTTCGGCCGGGTCGTACTCCAGGTCGGCGTCCTGGATGATGAGGATTTCGCCAGTCGCTTCGAGGATGGCGCGCTTGATGGCCGCCGTCTTGCCCTGGTTCTTGGGCGACTGGAAGAAGCGGACCCGCGGCTCGGTCGCCGCCTTGGCCCGGACGATCTCGGCCGTGCGGTCCTTCGACCCGTCGTCCACGACGACGACTTCCTTGACGAGCGGCCCGAGGGCGAGGACGCGGTCGAGGATTTCGGACACGGTCCGCTCCTCGTTGTACACGGGGATCAGGACCGAGAGTTTCTCGAACGCGGCGGGCGGGGTCGTGGGCATCGGGTCAGCTTCCTGCGGGTTCGACGGCGGACCCCGGCTTCTCCGCGAAGCGGGGGCGAAGGACACGGCACGGCACGCCGGCGGCGACGACGAACGCGGGCAGTGGCCTGGTCACCACCGACCCCGCGCCGACGATCGTGCCGGCCCCCACGTCGGCGAGGACGACGGCGTTGTTGCCGATCCAGGCCCCCGCGCCGATGGTCACGCACCGCCGCTCGCCGCCCTGGCCGCGGATCGGCACGTCGGGGTCGTCGAACGCGTGCGTCTTGCCGCCGCTGGGGACGTGGACCCCGGCGGCAAGGAGTACGTCGGGTTCTAAGTGGACGAGGCCGAGTTGGCAACGGGGGCCGACGTAAACGTTCGCCCCGATGACCGCCCCGGCCTGCGAGAAGAGCGTGCCGAAGTGGACCTCGGCGGTCGCGTCGCACCGCGCCAGCACCCGCGCCAGGAAGGCCCGGCGCAGGTAAATCCCGGGCATTCCTGGCAGACAAGCCAACGCCTGGGACGCGCCTTCGAGCGCGCGGTTCGGCCCGAACGCGGCGGCCGACAGCCAGTAACTTACGAGCCACGGAAGCACGCAAACCGTCGCGCCGGCGTGGGCCGCCGCCTTGGCGAAGTGCTTCACTCCGGACGGCTTCGCGGCCGGCGGCACGGCGACGGGGTCACTCATCGCGTGCCCCGCGGTCGCAAGTCTCGGAGCGGCGCGTAGAGGCTGGTCGCGGCCGGGCGGCGGCGGGCGAGGCGGCGGTAAAGCCGGTGGTAGGCGTCCACGGTTTGGTGCAGTTGGTACTTGTCGGCGACTCGCGCGCGGCCACTCGCCCCGAGGCGTGCGGCCAATTCCGGGTCGCGCAACAGTCGCCGCAGACAGGCCGCGCCGGCGGCGGCGTCGCCGCGCGGGAAGAGCAGGCCATCGACCCCGTCGCGGACGATCTCGGGGTTGCCGCCGACGGCCGTGACGACGACCGGCAGGCCGCTCGCCATCGCCTCCAACAGCGTCAGCGACGCCGCCTCACTGACGCTGGTCAGGGCGAAGACGTGGGCCGCGCGGAGCCAGTCGGCGACGTTCGACTGGATGCCGACGAACTTCACCCGGGTCGCCATACCGAGGCTCGCGGCCAGGGCCGTCAAGTCGTCGCGCTGCGGGCCGTCGCCGACCATCACGAGGTCGGTCTCGGGCGCGTCCGGAGCGGCCCGGGCGAAGGCGCGGATCAGGGTCGCCTGGTCCTTGACCGGGTGGTGCCGGGCGACGTGAACGACGCTCCGCCGCTCGGGGTCGAGGCCCAGACTTCGGCGCACCGCGGCCTTGTCCGGCGTCGGCACGTAGCGGGCCAGGTCGATGCCGTTCTCGATGACTTCGATGCGGCTCCCGGCAAAGCCATCGACCTTCGACAGCGCGTCGCCGCTGAAGTGGCAGCAGGCGTTGACGGCGTCGGCGAGGCGGTCGAGGACGACGCGGTTGACCGCCCGCCGCGGCGGGGAGACGGTGTCCGGGTAGTGCCGGCCGTGTTCGGTGAGGACGAGCGCGGGCACCGGCCGGATGAACGGCTTGGCCAGCGCGGCGTAAAAGAACGGCGTGTACTGGTGGGCGTGCAGCACCTCGATGCCCCGGTGCGTCGCCTCCCGGGCGAGTTTGCGGCTCACGGAAAAGTCCCACCCGGGGCGGCGGCCGAAGCAGACCAGATCGACGCCCTGGGCCGACAGCTCCTCGCCGATCGTGCCGACCCGGTCGAGGCAAAAGACGGTCGGCCGGATCGCCGGGCCGAGGCGGCGGATCGTCTCGCGGATGAGCACTTCCGCGCCGGCGACCTGCATGACGTGAACGACGAAGCCGACCCGGAGCGGCGGAGAAACTGAGGGCACGTCAGGACCCCGCCGGGGGGAAGTCGGCGCGGGTCGGCAGGCGGCCGAAGTCGGTCCGCGCCGGCCGCGGGGCTTGCACGGCCGCCTGTCGCGCGGCGCGGGCGACCCGCGCGATCGGGACTTGCCGGACCCCCGGCGGCCGCGACACCTGGGCGTTGGCGATGGCCCAGATTTGCCCGCCCAGCAGCATCAAGAAGTACGGCAGTTCGAGGGTTTCGAGCGACAGGAAGATCGCCCCGAAGTAGAAGGTCACCAGCGAACAGAAGATGCCGCCGATGATGGCCACGGTGAGGTTGGCCTCGTCGTCCGTGCGGTGCCGCAACCGCCACCGCGCCCGCAGCAAGGCGACGAGGGTGAACCCGGCCAACAGAATGTACCAGGCCATGCCGATCCACCCGGTGTCCGCGGCGATCTGCAAGTAGATGTTGTGGATCGTCCGGCCGTCCATGTCCGCCCCGTAGGACAGCGTGAGCAGGTTCGAGCAGCGGACGCCCGCGCCGAACACGGGGAAGTCGTTGGCGATGCGGCGGGCGCAGTCCCAGCTCACGTACCGGCTGTTGATACTGTCGTCCTCGCCGCCCTTCTGCGACGACAGGAAGCGGTCCTGAATCTCCTTGCCGGCGACGACCGGGACGGCGCACGCGGTGGCGACGATGCAGGCGATCAAGAAGACCCGGCGGCGCGAGAAGAAGATGTAGAAGACCCCGCCGACGATGGCCGACAGCATCGCCCCGCGCGAGTAACTGCTCATGATCGACTCGACGACGAACGGGATCGGGACCAGGAAGGCGAACCGGTACCACCGCTTGGTGAACTCGAACGCGAAGTAGCACAACGGGATGCCCATCGCCAGCATCAGGGCCGCGCCGTTGTTGTCGAGGCCGGCGAACCCCTTCTTGACGAGCACGAGGTACCCGGTCGTCAGGTACAGGTGAACGATGTCAATGGCGATGTACGCGACCGACAGGGCCATGACGAGGTACAGGACCTTGACCTGCCACATCATGCGGATGACCTGCGTGCCGAGCAGGTACATGATGAAGATTTTCATGAAGTCTTCGTACACCGGGTACGCCGTGTACATGTCGTTGGCGAACAGGTAGCTCAGGGTCATCCACAGGGAGAACCCGCACATGACGCGGTGCGACCAGGTGAACGGCGGGTGGACGAACCGCTCCGGGTCGCGGGGCGTGCCGAACATGCCGAACACCCACGGCAGGTAACTGCCCAGCGCGGCCAGCGAGATGTAGAACGCCCAACTCGCGTCGGGCATCGACGCGAGCTGCCACTTCCACAGGAACTGCGGGCGGAACACCGAGATCAGGACGTACACGGCGAACGGCACGATCGGCCCGCGGACCAAGGCCCCGAGGCTGCCGCCGACCGTCACGAACACCAACAGCAGGAACTGGATCACCCGTTCGCCCCCCGGAGACTCGCCACCCCCGCGGCCGCGACCCGGGCCGCGGCGTCCCAGGTGTGGTGTTCGCGGACCCAGACCCGTGCCGCCTGCCCGAGGGCGACCCGCGACGCTTCGTTCGACCACAACTCGGCCAGGGCGTCGGCCCACTCGGCCGGCCGGTCGGCGAAGCGGAGCGGGGGCGTGCCGTTCAGGCCGTGCGTCGTCCGCCGGGTCGCCACCACCGGCATGGCCATCGCCGCCGCTTCGAGCAGCTTGTTCTTGATGCCGCCACCGCTGACGAACGGCAGCACGACCGCGCCGCACTCGCGCACGGCCGGCCGGATGTCGGGCAGGTCGCCGGTCAAGTGAATGCCGTCGCGGCCGGCGAACCGGGTGACGGCCGGGGTCGGTTGGAAGCCGTAAATGTTCAACCGGGCGGTCGGCACCTTGGCGCGAACCCCCGGCCAGACTTTGGTGACGAACCACTCGAGGGCCTGGATGTTCGGCCCGAAGTCGAGCCGGCCCCAAAAGACGCAACTGTTCGGCACGACCGGCACCGGCGGCTGGGCGGGCGCGTAGTGGTCGGCGTCCACGCCGTTGGGCAGCACGTCCGTCTGGCCCACGCCGGCGAACCAGCGGAAGGCCTTGGCGTCGGCCTTCGACACGACCCAGACGCGGTCGAGCATCGTTCGGTAAGCCCGCTCGTACAGCCCCTTGACGACCGCGTGCTTGACCTCGGCCCACGTCGAGCGGTGCCGGAGCTTGACCATCGACAGGTGGTGCCAGACCCACTCGTCGGCGGCGTACCAGACCCGCTGCCGGCCCGCGACGGCCCCCAACAGCGGCAGCACGTTCAACCCCGACACGACGACGACTTCGGCGGCGCAGTCGGCGGCGGCCGCGGCGAACTGGCGGACGCGGTCCTCGGTCACGCCCCAGTAGTTCAGGAACTTGGCCTGCGACTTGGTCGTGAGCAGTGGGATCGTCCCCGTGGGCGGCACGGGCGGGTGGGCCTCGCCGAGCACGTACCGGTTCGCCAGCGGCAGGCCGGCGAGGGCGGCGTCCGGCGCGGGGTCGGCGGTCGCCACAGAGACCGTGTGCCCCTGCCGGGCGAGCGCCTGCATCAGGTAGAAGGTGTGAACGTCGTGCCCGCTCGCGCGCGGCCAGGCGAACCGCTCCTTGTAGAAGAGCCAGCGGCGCGGCCGGTCGCCGGCCGGGGGCGGCGCGGTCAACGGGAGTGCGGGGTTCGGCGCGGTCGCAACGGTCATGAAATCGCCTCGGAGGTCGCCCGGCGGCCGGGTGCCGTATCTCTAGCACACCGGTGGCGGAAAAGCCGACACCGGCGCAGCCCCGGGACGGTCACCCGACCGGCGGCGACGGCCGCCGCGCCGATCAAAAGGTCCGTGGTACTGGGGTGCCGCGAAACGACCAGTTGCGCGGCCTCGGTGCCGCCGGCCAACACGACGCCGACGGCGAACGCCCCGAGGACGCCGCCGCGCGACGGGATCGCCCCGAGAAGCAGCCCGGCCGGCAGGAACAGCCCAACGAGGGCCAGCGCGGCCAGCAGCCAGTCGGGGCGCTTCGGGTCGGCCAGTTCGTCGAACGGCACCACAGTCACGCGGCCGTCGGCGACCCCGTCGCGGAGCAAGCGGTACAGGTCACCAGGGCTGGTGTCGATGTCCAGGGGCAGCATCTGGGCGAGCAGGACGACCACGCAATACGCCAGAAAGCGCTGCCCCGGTCGGCCGGCCAGCCGCGGGTGGCTCCAGGCCGCGCGAAGGTGCCGGGTAAAGTACGGGCCGGCAATCAACCAGCCGGCGAGGCCGAGCGCGGAGCCGATTGTTTGCGCGAGAATGTCGCTGCCCGAGCAGGTCCGGCCGGGGACGAACAGTTGGGCAAACTCGACGGCGGCGGCGAACGCCCCGCACGCCGGCAACAGCACCAGTGCCGTGAGCCAGGCGGCGACCGTCCCGCGGCGGTCGGTGCGGAGCGCGGCCAGCGTGCAGAAGCCGAGCGGGACGCCCAGCAGCACATTCGCAAGCCCGTCGGCCCGGGATTCGACGGCGACGCGGTTCGACAGCACCCAGAGGAAGGCGTTGACCGCTTCGGCCGGCGGCCGCGCGCGGAAGTCGAACGGCACGAGACTGCCGTAGACGGTGAAGAGGGCGAACCCGCAGGCGAGCCAGGCGTACGCGCCGCGGCCGGGACTGGCGCTCACGAGTGCGTCCCCGCGTCGCCGCGCGGGTCCGGCCGCATCGGGTTCGGGCCGGCCCCGGGGCCGCCGGCCGTCAACGGTTTGAGCGGGTTGAACGGGCCGTCCCGGTTCGACGACCCGCGGGTCACCATCCGCGGTTCCCGGCCGCTCAAGCCGAGCAGTTCGTTCGTCGAAACGGTCTCGACCGGTGAGGTCACCCAGTCCATGACCCGCAGTTCGAGCCACAAGATGAACAGCGCGAGCGGCATCATCAGCCAGCCGGCGAGGTCGTGTACGATGAGGTCGCCGAGTTTGGTCCAGCCGGCGTAGTAGACCAGGCCGGTGACGACGATGCGAATCATGTTGCACACCAGCGAGATCGGCAGCGCGCTGGCGAACAGGATGGCGCGGTCCACCGTCGGGCGGGACTTGTACAGGAAGGCGATGGCCGCCGACAGGGCGACGAAGGCGAGGATCATGCTCAGGCCCGAGCACGCCTGCGCGACGCCGAGCCGGGTGTCCCCCTCGGCGTGCGGGAGGACGATGATGTTCCCCTCCGCATAGGACGGCAGGCCGAGGGTCTGGAAGCCGAAGTTGCCCCACTTCACGGCGAACGACTGGAGCTTGGCCGTCACCGCCTGCTCGACCATGTTCGGCAGCGGGAAGGCGAGGGGGAAGAACACGAGCGCCGGC
Organism: Fimbriiglobus sp.; assembly: GCA_025362195.1. Classification (GTDB taxonomy): domain Bacteria; phylum Planctomycetota; class Planctomycetia; order Gemmatales; family Gemmataceae; genus Fimbriiglobus. Next base: position 11,745 of record JANYHV010000236.1, read on the forward strand.
CAGGCCCAGCGCAGCCCCTTCCAGCCTCCGCAGAACATGACCACGACCCCGGCGAACGCCAGCATCAGCGCGAACGCTTGCAGCCACTCCTTGGCGAAATTGGTGCGGTCGGCCACGAAGTAGACGGCGGCGCTCAGCGCGAACGGCGGCAGTGCCCAGAGGTCGGGCCAGGCGATCCACTTGGGGAAGAACTCCCGCCGCGTGACGAGCAGGTAGGCGATGAACGGCACGATCAGCAGGCCGTGCGAGTAGTCGGCCTTGGTCGTCCAGAGTTGGACCAGTTCGCGGAGGACGCCGGAGAAGGCGAACAGCAACGCGGCGACCACCACGGCAAGGCTGATCTGCCACGAACGCTGGCGGACGACGGCCGCGGAGGGAGTGGCGGTCACGGTCGGATCCTCGGGCGGCACGCGCGGAGTCTGAGAGGTGGGATTGTAGTGCCGGTTCCGGCGGCCGGCCGGGCGACTCTTCGGAATACACCGGTCCGGCCGGGTTGTGCCGGTCGTACCGTCCGTTGTGTGCTAGGCTTCGGCACGTCCAGAGAACCGGCCCGAGGCGTCCGCTTGTGGTCAACCTGTTTGAACTCACCCCGTTCGCGTCGGCCTGCGGCCTGCGCTCGCCCATCGACATCCGCATCGTCCGGAACGACGGGGCGGTCCTGGCCGAGGGCCAACTCGACCTGCCGTGCGCGCTGGCCGGCCGCGACCCGGCGTGCGAAGTCACGCTCACGGACGCCGAGATCAGCCTGCGGCACGCCTGCCTGCAAGCCGTCGGCGGCCGCGTGCTCGTCGCCGACATCGGCTCGCGGACCGGCCTGCACCTGACCGAGCACGAACTGGCCGCCGGGCCGGACCGCCAGCCGTTCTTGTGGCTCACACCGACCGACCCGGTCGCCGTCGGGCCGTTCCGCATCACCTTGCGCAAGCCGCTGTTCGTGCGGCCGACCGTGCCCGAGACCAGCCCGTTCCTGCCCGACCCGGCCGCGACCGACGCCCTGCCCCGCGTGGCCGTCCGCTTCCTGAACGGCAAGAGCGTCACCGGGCAGTGGGTCGTCAACCGCCTGATCACGTTCGTCGGCCGCGCCCGGGACTGCAAAATCAGCCTCGCGGCGGACGACATCGACCCGTTCCATTGCTATTTCCTGCTCACACCCGACGGCCTGTGGGTGGTCGATCTGCTGAGCCGGGGGGGCATCCGCGTCAACGGCGAGGCGACCCGGTACGCGCACTTGAAGACCGGCGACGAACTGCAAGTCGGCCGCTTCCGCCTGGGCTTCGAGTACCTCGACGAAATCGTCCCGGCCCGCACCCCCGAGCGCGCCGTGCCCAGGCCGCGGACGATGCCGAACCTGACGCCGCGGTCGTCGTTCACCCCGCCGCACGGCATCCAACTCCCGACAACGCCCGCGCCGGTCGCCGCTCCCGTGGTGACCGCGGCCCCGCGGGAACTCGCCCCGGCGGTGCAGGCGTTCGCGGCCGCGCAGGCGCAAATGATGGCGCAGTTCGAGGCGTCGATGATGGCGATGGTCCGCAAGGTCGGCGAGATGCACCGCGGGCAGTTGGGCGCGATGCAGGCCGAACTCGCGCGGATGGAGGAGCTGAACGCCGAGATGCTCCACTTGCAGGCGCGGGCGACGACCGCCGCGCCGGAAATCTGGGTCCACGACCGCATGGCCGCGCTCCACGTCGAGCGGCAGACCCTGTGGCACCGCCTGTTCGACATGATCGCCCCGCAGACCCTGGCGTGAGCCGGGCGTTCGCGCTTGCCGCACCTCCCCTCGCGCCGTTGAACATCTCTGTTCGCCGGCCCCGACCCCCGAGGTGATGTCATGCTGCGCGTCCTGGCCTGGTCACTGCTATTCCTCTCGTCTTCGTCGCCGTTGTCGGCGCAAATCGACCCGTCGAAACCGCTGACGAAGATTGCCTTCGGGTCGTGCGCCGACCAGGGCAAACCGCTGCCGATCTACGACACGATCGCGGCGGCGAAACCCGACCTCCTGCTGCTCCTCGGCGACAACATTTACGCCGACCTGGACAAGGGCCGCAAGGTCACGCCGCAGGTCATTCAGGAGAAGTACGAACTGCTTGCGGCCGTGCCCGAGTGGCAGCGGTTGAAGGCCGCCTGCCCGGTGCTCGCCACCTGGGACGATCACGACTTCGGCAAGAACGACGGCGGGGCCGAGTTCGAGATCAAGGACGACTCGCAGAAGCTCTTCCACGACTTCTTCGGCACCCCGGCCGACTCGCCCCGGCGGTCGCGCAAGGGGGTCTACGACGCGCACGTCTTCGGGCCGGAGGGCAAGCGGGTCCAGGTCGTCCTCCTCGACACCCGGTACTTCCGGGCGGGCCTGAAGACGACCAAGGGCCGCACCATCGCCCCCTACGGCTTCATCCGCGAACCGTACGCGCCGTCGAGCGACCCGGCCGGCGCGTTCCTCGGCGACGAACAGTGGAACTGGCTGGCCGAGCAACTCAAAGTCCCCGCCGAGGTGCGGCTGCTCTGTTCGAGCATCCAGGTGATTAGCGAGGACCACCCGTTCGAGAAGTGGGCCAACGTGCCCGCCGAGCAAGCCCGGTTGTACAAGCTGCTGCGGGACTCGAAGGCGAAGGGCGTCGTCATCCTGAGCGGCGATCGGCACCTCGGCGAACTCAGCGTCTCGACGAAGGCGATCGACTACCCGCTGTACGACATCACGGCCAGCGGGTTCAACCAGGGGGCCAAGCGGTGGCGCGAGCAGGAGCGGAACGCCTACCGCGTGTCGAGCATGCCCTACGGCGACCACTTCGGCCTGGTCACGGTCGATTGGTCCGCGGCCGACCCGGTCGTCGGCCTACAACTCCGCGACCTGGCCGGCGAGATCACGCTGAAGCAGACCTTCCCGTTGAGCCTGCTGACGCCGCAGAAGAAAGACCCGCCCAAGGTCCCGAAGCAGGACGACAAGAAAGACGACAAGCCGGCCCCGGTCGAGGAGAAGCGGCCCGAGGGCGTGCTGACCCCCGCCGAGGCCGCGAAGAAGGTCGGCGAGACGGTGACCGTGCAGTTCCTCGTCAAGAGCGGCCGGGCCGTCAACGAGGGCAAGCGCCTGCTGCTCAACTCCGACGCCGACTTCAAGGCGAAGGACAACTTCACGGTCCTGCTCAACCAGAAGGGCATGACCGGCCCCTACGACAAGGCGACCTACGACACCTTCAAGGACAAGACGATCCGCGCGACCGGCAAAGTGTCGATGTACATGACCACCCCGCAACTCCAGATCGACGAGGCGGACTCGCTCGTCGTGGTCGAGCCGGCGAAGAAGTAGGGCGCGACGCCCTGCCGCGGACGGCTTTGAGTTCACCCCATTCGCCCGGTCGGAGTTAGACCACGTGGCCAAGTCCCCCGTGTCGCGTCGCTTGGCCATGTACTGGCGCGTCGAGCTTCTCAACGTCGTGATCGTGCCCGCATTGGCACTCTTCGTCAGTGTGGCCGCCGAGCAGCCGCTGGGTTGGCTGAGTGTGGCCTGTCTGGTGCCGACAATGCTGTTGCTGGGGATCGGCGGGTTTTACTGGCGTGGCAAGGCTCACCAAATCGCACGCCACGCGGCCACGCTCGACCGGGCACTCCACTGGGCCGGTCGCCTCCGACTCACGAGCTTGGCGCTTTCGGTCCTCGCGGTCGTGCTTTGCGTCGTCGATTTGCTCGCCGTCCGCTTGTCGGTTTCGCCCACGGACAGGGGCGTCGCGGTGTGCGCAGCGGCTTTGGCCGTCTTGGAGTACGTCAACTATTACGTGGTGCAACTCCAGCATTTCGACAACTGGCCGGATTTCGTCCGCCTCGTCCGCGGCCGCGGGTTCCGCACGGCGCACTTGAGGGCCGACTTGGACGGCCGGCTGACCCCGTCGCGGGCCGGTTCCGCCCCCGCCGGCGAGTCGTAAGCTAACCCCCGTCAAGTTGTTCCCACCCCGGCGGACTCCGCATGGCTAGTTTGAAGGTGCTGATCGCCGCGTCGGAGGTCGTCGGGTTCGCCAAGACGGGCGGCCTGGCGGACGTGGCCGGGTCGCTGCCCCGGGCGCTCGCGGCGCGGGGGCACCAGGTCGCCGTCGTCATGCCGTACTACCGCGGCGTGCGGCACCTGAAAGACCCGCCGGTCAACACCGGGGTCGTCATCCCCGTGCCAGTCGGCAACCGCACCCTCGCCTGCCGACTGTTCCGCTCGACTCTGCCGAAGAGCGAAGTGCCGATCTTCTTCGTCGAGGCCCCGGACTACTTCGACCGCGACGACGCCCGAGAAGGCAAGGGCCTGTACCAGCAGACGATGCCGGGCGGGTACAAGGCCGACTACCCGGACAACGCCGAACGGTTCACGTTCTTCAGCCGCGCCGTCCTCGAAGCCATCCCCGCGCTGGGGTTCGTGCCGGACATCGTCCACGCCAACGACTGGCAGACCGGACTGGTCCCGGTGTACCTCGCCGAAGTCTACCGGTCGCGGCCCGGGTACGGCCAGATGCGGAGCGTGTACACGATCCACAACATCGCCTACCAGGGCAACTTCGGGGCGGACGTGATGGGCCTGACCGGCCTGCCGGGGTGGCTGTTCAACTCGACGCAGCTGGAGTTCCACGGCCGGCTCAACTTCCTCAAAGCCGGCGTCGTCTTCGCCGACGCGGTCAACACCGTCAGCCCGACGTACAGCCGCGAGATCACGACCTACGAGTACGGGTGCGGCATGGAGGGCCTGTTGCAACAGGTGCAGGGCAAGCTGTCGGGCATCGTCAACGGGGTCGATTACGGCGTCTGGGACCCGGCCGTCGATCCGCACATCCCGGCCAACTACGACGCCGGGACGGTGTTCGAGCAGAAGCCCAAGTCGAAGGCCGAGTTGCTGACCCGCTTCAACCTGCCCGTCGAGATGGACAAGCCGGTCCTGGGCGTCGTCGCGCGGCTGGTCGTGCAGAAGGGGATCGACCTGATCTTGAGTGCCGCCCCCGGCTTCCTCGACCTCGGCTGCAAGCTGATCTTCCTCGGCGAGGGCGACCCCGAGTACCACAACGAACTCGAACAATTCCAGCGCCGCCACCCGGACAAGGTCGGCCTGTACCTGGGCTTCGACGAGACCCTGGCGCACCTGATCGAGGCCGGCAGCGACCTGTTCCTGATGCCGAGTCGGTACGAGCCGAGCGGCCTGAACCAGCTCTACAGTTTGAAGTACGGCACCCCCCCGGTGGTCCGCGCGACGGGCGGCCTGGCGGACACGATCGTGAACGCCGACGAGGAGAACCTGGCCGCCAAGACCGGCACCGGCTTCGCCTTCAACGACTACACGGCCGGGGCCTTGTACGACACGGTCAAGTGGGCGACGACGCTGTACCGCGACCGCCCCGAGGACTTCCGCCAGGTCGTCCGCACGGCGATGCGCCAGGACTGGTCGTGGGGCCGCAGCGCCGGCGAGTACGAAGCCCTGTACCGGCGAATCCTGGGGTAACGAACCGAAAGGGTGCAGATTGCACAGTGCAGAGTGCAGAATTGAAACCTGTAGCCCGAGTGAACTGGTCCGAGTGCTTCTCTTCATTCTGCACTTTGCACTCTGCACTCTGCACTCGCTCGAAAGTATGCACTCTCTCGAAGCCACCACCCGAGCGTAAACTACTCCCATGACCTTCATCGAGCGTTACGCCGCCGCCGCGCGGCCGGGCGGGCCGTTGAGCCTGCAAGTCGTCTTCCCCGGGACGCTGCCCCTCGACGCCGTGCAGTTGGCGCGGTTCGTGCGCGGGTACGCGCCGGAGATGGCCGAGGCGGTCGTCGAACTGGTGCGGGCGGCCGACGAGCCGGGGGTGCGCGACCTGGTCAGTGAGGCGGGGCCGCCGGTCGCCGTCGTCGGGCTGGTGTCGTGGGGCGGGCACGTCGTCAAGGTCGCCGGGTTCGACGCGCCGATGCCCTACGGCCCGATCGCCAGTTGCGTTGACCCGGCGATGATGCCGCCGGAGGTGAAGGCCGACGCGGCCAAGCACCAGTCGCACGCCCTGCTCTACCACGCCGGCCCCGAGACCGACGCGACCGAGTGCTATCTGGCGCTCACAGGGGTCGCCGGGGCGCTGGCCAGTTTGGGGGCGACGGCGGTGCTGAACGAGGAGGCGCGGACGGCCGTGCCCGGCTTCGACCTGATCCCGGACCCCGAGGAGGACATCTACGCGACGCTCCGCAAACTGCCGCTGTTGTACCTGTTCGCCGGGTTCGTGCGGACCAACGTCGGCGCGCCGGACCGGCCGTGGATCCGCACCTTCGGCTGCCACCACTTCGACCTGCCCGACCTGGCGACCCAGGCCAACGGACTGGGCGAGGCGAGTACCATTTTCCGCTGGTTCAACGGGATGCTGAACTACCTGCGGACGACCGAAGCGAGCTTCGCCCCGGGCCAGGTGATCGACCTGGGGGACGGCGTGAAGCTGACCCTGCGCGAACCGCACCCGACGGAAGACGACTTCCTGTTCGCCCCCGCCACGATGCTGGTCCTGGAGCGCGACTCATGACCCGCGCGCTGCTGACACTGTTACTCGTCGCCCTGCCGGCGCGGGCCGGCGTCCATTACTGCGGCGAGGCCTTCCGCGACTTCCCGGCGCGGTGGGCCGGGTACTTGCCCGACCACCGGTTGCTGCGCGCCGTCGGCGTCACCGACCCGCGCGGCCTCGTCCCGACGCCCCCCTTGCGCGACGCCTACACCGATGCCGTGTTAAAGCTCGAAGCGGCGGCGAAGGCCGGGCCGTTGACCGCCGACGAGGCCGCCGACCTGGGCGCTTTGCACTTGCGCCTCGGCCGGCCGGCGAAAGCCCTCGCGGTCCTCCGGCCGGCGGCCCGGCAGCACCCGGAGCACTTCCGCCTCGCGGCCAACCTCGGCACCGCCTGGCAACTCAACGGCGACCTGGGACAGGCCGCGGCGGCCCTCGAAGAGGCCGTGCGGCTCGCCCCGGCGAACCTCCGCGGCGTCGAAGCCTTGCACTTGAAGCTCGTCCAGAGCCGCCGGCGCGAGGTCAAGAAGTCGGGGATCGACGACCTCTTCGGCGTCCAGTACCTCGGCGAATCGGCTGCCCCCGAGGCGGGCAAACTCGCGGCGGCCGAGGCGAAGAAACTCCCGGCCGACGCGCTCGCCCTCGTGCAGCAACTCGCGCTGGCATTGCCCAACGACGGCCGGCTGCTCTGGCAACTCGGCGAGTTGGCGAACGCCGCAGGGGACGTGCGCACGGCCGCGAACCTGCTCGACGGCTGCGTCGGTGAGTTCGCCCTGGACGGGGCCGACGTCCGCCGTCGCCGCGAGCTTTACCGCACCGCCGCCGAGGCCCTCGACACCACCGGCAAAGCCGCCGCACCGTCCGCCGTCGCCTTCCGCTCCGCCCGCGCCTTAAAACGGTCGCTCGACCCGGCCCGGCTGCCGAAGTTGAAGCCCGACGGCGTCAACGACCTGGTCTGGGCGGCCCTCGCCGAGACCGAGTACGGCCCGCGCGGCACGCCGGCGTTCATGAAGTACCTCGACGACCTCGACGGCAAGCGGGTCAGCGTGACCGGGTTCATGGCCCCCGGAGCGGGCGGGCGGGGCGACGACCTGGCCGACTTCATCCTGACCGAGAACCCCGTCGGCTGCTGGTTCTGCGAGACCCCCGGCCCGACGCAAGTCCTGGTCGTCGAGCTCGCCCCCGGCCTCACCGCCGAGCCGACGCGGCAGGTCGTCAAAATCACCGGCACGCTCAAACTCAACCGCACCGACCCCGAGCAGTACCCCTTCACCCTGACCGGCGCGAAGCTGAGCGCGGCCGATTAGCCTTGGGGGCATCTCGGAAATTCGACGAAAATAAAACCTAGCGGGTAGCCACTTTCGAGTTCGTCAAATAAACGTGTATTATAGCGTAATTCCTAGTAGTGCGCTCGTGGCGGGGCAGGAATGCCAAAAAGGCTCAGCGCCGGACGCTAGCCATTCGCCACCGATGTCAACTCCCGTATTTCGAAAGATGAAATGAACCAACTTCTGCGTGGCGTTCTCGCGACAGTCGCGGTTTGCGTCTCCTCCGGCGTCGCTTCATCGCAGCTTATCATCGTCCCGACGTTCGATGTCTCGATCACCGCCGATCCAAATAGCCTAGCGATGATGACGGCGATCAACTTGGCAATTGCCCAGGAGCAAAGCTTCATCAAGAATCTCGTGATCGTGAACATCACTTTCAAAAATGTCAACACGGGCCTCGGTACCAGTGCGACGTATTACGGTCAAATCTCCTACTCACAATACCTCGCCGACCTCCACAACAATCAGATTCTCTCGGCGAAGGATACCACCGCCCTCGCAACACTCCCTGATGGTGCGAATAACCCGGTGAACGACGGCACTATTATGATAATGACCCGGCCACTCTTACGGGCACTCGGCGAAAGCGTGTTAGGGGACAACACTGAACTTCCCTTCGACAGCGAAATTTCGTTAAACATGTCACAAATGAATCTCCTCCGGACCGGCCCACAGGACCCCGACAAATACGACCTCCAACAAGTGGTCTTGCACGAGATGCAAGAGGTTCTCGGTGGCGGGGGGGGCGGCTCGCAGTTGAGCAGTGGCGGAAGTAATGTTGGTCCGCTCGACCTCTTCCGGTACAGTGCGGCTGGCACACGGAGTTACAGTGCGTCGGCGGCATCCGCTTACTTTTCCATTGATGGTGGGGCGACTAACCTCTCGTTCTTTAACCAGTCCGCGGGCGCGGACTACGCCGACTGGGCTGATTCGCCTCCCAACATGGGCCCCCAAGTGCAAGACGCATTTTCCACACCTGGCGTCCAGTTGAACCTGAGCGTTAACGAGATGACCTCGATTGATATTATCGGCTGGAACATTACCGCGTTAGAGGTTTCCGCCGTCCCCGTCCCCGCCACGGCGTTACTGTTCGGGCCGGCCCTTCTAGTCGGTGCCTTGGTTCGACGCTACCGGAATCGAGCGAACACATAAGTCACCGTTGTCGGTAAGAATAACGCCGCGGAGACGCAGAAGCGACCGAATTTAGGTTCGGCTTTTTCTGCGTTTCCGTGGCGCAATTCTTAGTCTTGTAGTTTCGCCCCGCCGCGCTTATTGCCGCCCTATGTTCCGCCACCACCTCGCCATGTGCTTGATATTCACGTTCGCCGTCCCGCTCCGCGCCGACGAGGGGGTCGAGCCGGCTGCCGCCGCGGACAAACCGGCGACGCCGACGGTCGAGGCGTTGCAGAAGCGCATCGAGGTCTTGGAGAAGCAGAACGGCACGAAGACGATTACGTCGGCGGGCCTCCCGGGGCCGGTCATTCGCTGGTCGGGCCAATTCCAGTCGGACGCGTACTTCTGGACGCAGGACGCGGTTAGTCGGGCGAGCGTCGGCGACATCCAGAACGGCGTCGCCTTCCGCCGGGCGCGCCTGGCCGTCAACGGCGAGTACGGGCCGACGGAGTTCCGCATCGAGGGCGACATGGCCCTCGCCGGTCGGCCGAGTTTTCTCGACGTGTTCGCCGGCATTAAGACCATCCCCGGCCTCGGCCAGGTCCGCGTCGGCCACTTTTTCGAGCCGTTCAGCCTCGAACGGTACACGGCCAACCGCTTCGTCACCTTCCTGGAGCGCGGCGTCCAGGACCAGCCGTTCGCCCCGGCGCGGAACACGGGCATTTTGGTCCGCAACACGTATGCCGGGCAACGCGGCACGTGGGCCGTGGGCGTGTTCCGGTCGGACAGCGACGTGTTCGGCGACGACAGCGGCGACCAGTTCCAGTCCGCCGTGACCGGCCGCGTCACCGGCTTGGTCTACGACCTCGACCAGAGCACGCGGTACTTGCACCTCGGCGTCGCCGGCAGTTACCGGGGCACGAAGGACGGCACGGTCCGCTTCCGCGCGCAGCCCGAAGCCCGCCTCGGTTCGACGACGCCGAACGTGCCGTTCTTCGTGGACACGGGCAACATCGCCGCCGGGGATTACAGCCTGCTCGGCCTCGAAGCGCTGCTGACCGAGGGCAGCGTGTCGGTGCAGGGCGAGTGGATCGGCACGGCGGTCGGCACGGCCCGCGCCGGCAACGTGTTCTTCCAGGCGTGGTACGCGACGGCGACCTGGCTGATCACCGGCGAGCACCGGCCGTACCGGCACGACAACGGCACCTACGAGCGGACCGTGCCGACCCGCGACTTCGTCCGCACCCAGGACGGCCGCACGGCGTTCGGCCCCGGCGCGTGGGAGTTGGCGCTGCGGCTGTCGCACATCGACCTCGACAGCGGGAGCGTCCGCGGCGGCCGGCTGACCGACCTGACGGCCGGCGTGAACTGGTACTTGAACCCGTACCTGCGGGTCAGCGCGAACTACATCCACGCCTTCCCCGCCGCGTCCAACCTGAAGCCCAACGCCCGCGGCCAAACCGACGCCTTCGCCGCCCGCGTGTCGTTCGAGTTTTAGCCGCCGCGGAAGTGCGATTCGTCGGCCACCCACGGGGCGCGCGGCACCGTGGACAGCGTGAACAGCGGGAGGAGTTCCCTCGCCGTGATCGGCTCGGGTTTCGCCAGCCAGCCGCAACTCCAGGCGAGGGTGCCGAGGACCGCTTCGGGTCGGACGCCGCGCTGCCAGTAGGTTTGCAACCGCGTGTCGCCGTGCCGTTTGGCGAGCCGCCGGCCGTCCGTGCCGACGACGAGCGGGACGTGCGTGAACGCCGGCGCGGGCAGTTTCAGCGCCTCGTACAAGAGCAGTTGCCGGGGCGTGCTCGGCACCAGATCGTCGCCGCGGAGGACATCGGTCACGCCCATCGCCGCGTCATCGACGACGACGGCGAGTTGGTACGCGGGGGCGTGGTACGACCGCCAGACGACGAAGTCGCCGCCGGCCTGCGTCAGGTCGATCGCCGTCGGCCCGCGGAAGCCGTCGTCGAAAGTCGGCGAGTGGGTCACGCGGAACCGCCAGGCATAGGGCCGGTCGAGCGTCACCGCGTCGGAGGCACTGCGGCCGGCGCACGTCCCCGGGTAGGCCGGGCCTTCGTGCTCGGCGTGCGGGGCGGCGGCGGCCGAGGCGATGTCCGACCGCGTACACGTACACGGGTAGACGAGTTCCCGCCGCTTCAACGCTTCCAGGGCCGCGACGTGGGCGTCGAGATTCGCCGACTGCACCACGGGCGGGCCGTCGAAGTCGAAGCCGAGGCGGGCGAAGTCGTCGAAGAGTTGCGCCACCGCGTCCGGCTTGTTCCGCGGCGTGTCGATGTCCTCGACGCGGAGCCGCAGGGTGCCGCCCTGGGATCGCGCGGCGAGCCAGGCGAGGAGGTACGTCCGCGCGTTGCCGAGGTGTTGCGCCCCGGTCGGCGACGGGGCGAGCCGGCCAATGGTGGGCATCGCGTCAGTCTACTCCCGGCGAGCCGGAAGCGTCAGCGCCCGGAGTTTACGGCACGCGCAACTTGGGCTTGCCAACATCGAAGCGAACCTTCAAACTCGGTCGCCGCGGCGTCCGCACGGGACGCCCCCACCCGCTCGGAAGGAGTCCGGGTCTCATGGTCCCTTGCCTCGTCGCCGTCGCCTTTGCCCTCGCCGCGCAACCGCCGACCGTGCTCATGCCGAAGGTCGTCGCCCCGCCGACGCCGGAGCAGGTCCGCGCCGTCTCGCCGGACGTCGTCAAGTTCTTGCAGACGGGGGCTTTCGACCCGAACGTCGCAAAGACCGGCGGCACGCTCGTTCCCCCCGCCGCCGCGACGAACGCCCTCGACGGCACTGTCTGGGTGCGCGACACGAAGGGCTGCCGCGTCGTCGTGACGTTCACGAAGGACGGCCTGCTCGCCGACCTGACGACGGCCGACGGCTTCGCGCTGAGCGTCGCCGGGGACTATGCCGTCGGCAAGGACGGGATCGTCTTCGGCGTCGTCACCCGCGCCGAGTCGCCCGGGGCCGACGGCTTCGCACTGGGGGCGAAACTGCTCGCGGCGGACGGCGCGCCGTACTGCTTCCGCTTCCGCGTCGAGGGGGCCGCGCTGAGCGTCCGTGACTTCCGCTGCGCCGCGGCCGACGCGACGTTCGCGGTGCTGGGCACATACCGAAAGACGACCCCGGCGGACTTGGAGAAGTTGCCGCCGGTGGCCAAGGCGGGCGGGGGGCGGTAGCCCCTCCTTCGGTGGACTACCGCCCCGCGCTCGGCGTCGGTTCACTCACGGCTTCAGGATTTGCAGCTCGACCTTGCGGAACTCGCAGGGGTGGCTTTCGGCTTGCAGGGCGATGTAGCCTTCGCCGATGACGAGCTTGTCGCCGACGATGAGCTTCTTGCCGTCGGCGTCCTTGGGGTCGTACTGCGGCTGCTCGTACTCCATGACCGTCTTGCCCCCGACGATGTGCTTGACCACGCCGCCGCCGTGGACTTCGAGGGTGATCGTCACCCACTGGTCGCCGTCGTACGTCTTGCCCTTCGACTGCGCGATGTGCGGCGTGTACAGCTTGCCGCCGATGACGACGTTCGTGCCCGGCGAGCACATGCTGCCCGTCGGCCGATCGCCCTTGCCCAGGCCGCCGAGGAATTGCGCCTCGATCGACACGGGGAACTCCTGGTCCTTGCGCATCGACTTCGGGTCCTGGCAGTGCAGCATCAGCCCGCTGTTGCGGGTCGCCCAGCCGGGGCCGCCCTTGCACTGGTCGCCGACGAACCGGTACTCAATGCGAAGACGGTAGTGCGATAACTTGTCCTTGTAGAAGAGGTGGCCGAACTGGCCCTTGAAGTCGTCGTACTTGTCGTAATTGACGGTGATTTTACCGTCGGCGACGCGGAAGGTGTCGTGCGCGTTGTCGCCCAACTCGAACCCGGTGATCTTCGGCGTCCACCCGGTCAGCGTCTTGCCGTCGAACAGTTGCGTCCACTGCCCGTCGCCGTCGGCCTCCGCACCGTCGATGCTGGCGGTCGGCTTGGGCTTGTCGTCGGCGTAGCCGACCGACGCCAGCGCGGCGACGGTCAGCGCACTTAGTGCGACCAGGGTGAGGCGGAACATCGGAGGGCCTTTCCGGAAGGGGAGGGGGACTCGTGACGGCAACATGGCCGCCGGTGGGTTCAACATATCCACGGCGAACCCGTCGGGGCGTGGGCGCTCGGCGGATCAACCCGGTTGCAACGGCCGCGGTCTTCGCCGACAATCAGCGGCTGACCCGCCCCTCGTCGCCGTGAGCCGTCCCCCATGCGCCACTTTTTCACCCTGCTCGCCGTCGCGTTCGTGACCGCCCCCGCCCCCGGCCAGTCCCCGGCGAAACCGCACCTCGCGGCGGTCGATGCCCGCATCGCCGCCGAGTCGCCGGACCTCGTCAAGCTGTACCTGCACCTGCACGAGAACCCCGAACTGTCGCTCTTCGAGGTGCAGTCGGCGGCGCGGATGGCGAAGGAACTGACCGCCGTGGGGTTCGCGGTCACGCCCGACTTCGGCGGCCACGGCGTCGTCGGCCTCTTCGCCAACGGCCCCGGCCCGACGATCATGGTCCGGGCCGACATGGACGCCCTCCCCGTCACCGAGCAAACCGGCGTGCCCTACGCCAGCAAGGTCCGCACCCGCGACCGGTCCGGCAACGACACCGGCGTCATGCACGCCTGCGGGCACGACGTTCACATGACCTGCTTCGTCGGCACCGCCCGCGTTCTGGTCGCGCTCAAGGACAAGTGGTCGGGCACGCTGATGTTCGTCGCGCAGCCCGCCGAGGAGGTCGGCATGGGCGCGAAGGCGATGCTCGACGCCGGGCTGTTCACCAAGTTCAAGAAGCCGGACTACGGGGTCGCGCTGCACTGCGAGGCCCGCCTGCCGGTCGGCCAGGTCGCGTACAGCGAAGGGCTGGCGCTGGCCAACGTCGATACCGTGGACGTGACCATCAAGGGCAAGGGCGGGCACGGCGCGGCCCCGCACACGACCGTCGATCCCATCGTGTTGGCGGCGAAAATTATCCTCGACTTGCAGACGATCGCGTCCCGGGAAGTGAACCCGACCGACCCCGTGGTCGTCACCGTCGGGTCGATCCACGGCGGCACCAAGCACAACATCATCCCGAACGAGGTGAAGTTGCAACTCACCGTCCGCTCGACCAAGGACGGCGTCCGCGACCAGGTGCTCAAGGCCATCGACCGCAAGTGCAAGGCCGCCGCCCTGGGGGCCAACGCCCCCGAGCCGGAGGTGCGAGTGCGACTCGAGGAGTACACCCCTTCGACGATCAACGACGTGCCGCTGACCCGCCGCCTGACGGGGGTCTTCCGCGACTTCCTGGGCGACGCGAACGTGATCGAGCGCGCCCCGATTTTGGGCGGCGAGGACTTCGGCCGGTTCGGCCGCGAGGGCGTGCCGATCTGCATGTACTTCCTGGGCACGATCGCCCCCGACAAGTACGCCGCCGCCCAACGCCCCGGGGCGGGCACCCTCCCGAGCATGCACGCCGACAGCTTCGCCCCCCTCCCCGGCCCGAGCATCGCCGTCGGCGTCAAAACGTTGAGCGCGGCCGTGCTGGAGTTACTGGGCAAGAAGTAAGTATCCGGCGAGCCGAGAGCGTCAGCGACCGGAGTTCGTAGCGTAAGAACTCCGGTCGCTCACGCTCTCGGCTCGCCAATGAGCGCGGCGTCGTCGGCGTCAGTGGGCGGCTTTGATTTCGGGGTGGTTGAGCAGGTACGCCCGGCGTTGGTCCGCGAACGCGCGCACGCTCAGCGCGGGGCCGCGGCCTCCGGGCGGGGCGGCCGCGACCGGCTCGTCGGCCGTCATCCGCCGGAAGTCGGCGAGCGAGTCGAGCTTGCGGGTGTCGGCTTCGACCTCCTTGTCGATCAGCGCGCGGTACCGGGCGACGACCGGGCCGAGCGTCTTCCAGTCGAGCGACTCGTCCGCGATGGTCTTGACGTTGGCCAGGTACTTGGCGCGGAACGCTGTGACCGCGAGCACCTTGCTGCGGAGCGGCTTGCGCGCGTCGTCGAGCGCGACCAGCGGGTCGAGTTCGATGCCGTTCCCGCCGCGCGGCCCGGCCATCCCGCCGGGACCACCCGGCCCGCCCGGGCGACCGCCCGGCCCAACGGGGCCACCGGTACCGCCGCCGGGTCCGCTGAACCGCTTGAGGTCGGCCTTCTGCGGGGCGGTCAGGAGCGCGTCGAGTTTGCCATCGACTTCCTTCTGGAGGTCGGCGAGTTGCTTCTTCTGCTCGTCGGTCATCTTGAGCACGTCTTGCACGAACGAGGGGAGAACTTCGCCCGGGCGGGGCATCCGCATCCCGAAGCCGCCGGGGCCGCCGGGGCCGCCGCCGACGGGCTGGAAGGCCTCGTTCATGTCGTGCGGGACGGCGTGGAACTTCCCCTTCGGGTCGAGGTACAGGGTGTAGTCGCTGGCCCGCACCCAGTACCCGTCGTTGTTGATCAGGGCCACGTCGAGGGCCAGAAACCAGAGCAGGCCGTCCACGTCGAGGATCGGCTTCAGGGCCGCTTCGAGCTTGTCCGCCGGAGTCTGGTCGAGGACTTTGCACAGGTGAATGAGGGCCTGCCACGGCTTTTCGCCGTCCGCCGACTTGATCGTGTACCGCCGCTTGTAGTCCTCGGGCTTGTCCCCGAGGTAGTCGAGCCCGCCGCCGCCGCCGGGGCTGCCCCGGACCTTCCAGCGGGTGCCCTTGTCGGTCTGGTAGTTCTCGGCGAGGAACTGCTTGTCGAACTGCTGGACGTTCGGGTAGACGCCCCAACTCTCGCCGTTGACGACGACCTTGACGAAGTTCGCCTTCGGCGTCGGCGTGTGCCGGCGGGCGAGTTCGGAATAGAGAACGGTGCTCAGGAACGACGGGTCGTCGTGCGAGTTGAGCAGGTTCAGCGTCTTGTACCCGCCCAGCCGCTGCTTCGGGTCGGCGAAGTCCATCGACAGGTTGAAGGACCGCTTCGACCCGGCCGGGACCATGCCGTAAGACGACATGCCGCGGAAGTGAACGCCGACGTTCGGGTAGACCTTGCCGTCCACGGTGAGGGTCGCCGGCACCTCGACGTCGGTGCCGTGGAAGTCCTGGACCTCCGCCTCCCAGTCCTTGCCCTCGAAGTCTAGGAACAGGGTGCGCAGCACGGCCGGGTCGTACAGCCCGGCCCCCGGGTACGTTTGGACGTCCACCGGGGAGACCTTCGGCCCGGGCCGTGGGGCCTCCTTGACGCGCCCCCCCGGGCCGAAGCCGCCGGGGCCGAACCCGCCCGGGCCGCGCTGGCCGGCGTCCTTTTTGAGCGAGTCGCGGGCCGCCTGCCGTTCGACCGCGTTCAGCCAGCCGTCGCCGTTCTTGTCGAACTGCGCTAACAACTTGCGCGGGGCTTGCTCCCACGGCGGCATGAACCCGCCCGGCCCGCCGGGACCACCCCCCGGCGGCTGGGCCGATCCGCTCGCGGCCGCCGCCACGAGGAGGAAGCCGCCGAGACCCACCGCCACCACGGACCGCCTAATCATCGCTCGCCCTCGACCGGTGTTCGGACCCCCCCCGCACGAATTTCGGCGGGGCTGTGAGTGCCACGGTAACGACCCGGACGCGAACCCCGCCGTGAGAAGTTCGTGAGTCGATTTCGAGTGGATTGCGAGTCCTTCGACGTGAGCGAAGCGAAGCGGTTGTTCGCCGGCCGCGCGTCACGGCTTGATCGTCTGGCCCGGGGTGACGGTGTCGATCGAGTCGGGACCGTCCCGGGATTCGTCGATGATGACGTGCCGGTCCGCGGCGATACCGGTCAGCACTTGCACCCGCCCGGACGGCCAGCGGACCGTCAACGTGTCCACCTTCGCGTCCCCGGCGAGGCCGAAATGGACCTGACTGGGGGCCTGCGAAAAGTACCCGCCGGCCGGGAAGAGTTCGCGGACGATCTTCCGCCCGTTGACCTCGGCGGTGAGCCGCGCGCCGATACCGCGGCGGTTGCTCTTTTCGCCGCGGAGGGAGACGGTCAGGTGGTGGGCGACCGGCAGCCGGTTTTCGAACAGCAACAGCGGCCCGCCCCCGGCCTGGCGGACGATCAAATCGGGCATCCCGGTGTTGCGGAAGTCCGCGGCGACGACGGACCGGCCGTCGCCGTCGCTGTCGGTGCCGCTGAGGTGGCTCGCGTCGAGGAACTCCCGACCGCCCGCATTGAAGTAGAGCCGGTTCCGCTCGAACGCGCTGAGGTTGTGGCCTTCCTTGATGATCTTCCACGGGTTGCCGACCCAGAACTCGCCGAGCTTGGGGTCGAGCGAGCCGGGCAGTTTGATTTCGCAGTTCCGGTTGCACGGCTGTGACACGACAGCCAACCAGACACAGTTTCAGCCGTCGGGTTTGTCGCGGTCGCGGCTGAGGTACCCGGCGGTGGCGTACACGTCCAGGAACCCGTCCCCGTTCAGGTCGGCCAGGGCGGCCCCGTACGCCCACCCGACGGACGCGAGGTGCTTGGCCGCGCCCGCCTGCTCGAACTTGAGATCGCCCTTGTTGAGGTGCAGTTGACTGCCGGCCACAAGCCGCTTGAGCTTTTCCATCACTTTGGGCGGGTACGCGTCCGGCTTCAAGTTGCCGATCACCCGGGTGCCGGCCTTGGAGTACATGTTCGCCGAGTAGATGTCGATCCGGCCGTCGTTGTCGATGTCGCCGACCGCCAGGCCCATCGTCCCGAAGTCGGACGGCCGGTCGGCGAGCGGGTGCGGTTTGAACGTGCCGTCCCGGTTGTTCACGAGCAGCACGCCGTCGCCGAACTCGTTCGGCACGTACAGGTCGGGCCAGCCGTCGTCGTCCGCGTCCAGCCAGGCGGCGGTGAACGACGACCGGTAGTCGCCCCGGGTGCCCGACTTCTTGGTCGCGTCTTCGAATTTCCAGTCGCCCAGATTCCGCAGGAGCAGGTTCCCGTGCGCGCTGTTGCTCCGGCCTTCGAGCCACGACATGTTCCCGGCGGCCCCGGCGCGGGTGAGGTACAGGTCGAGTCGCCCGTCGCGGTCGTAGTCGGCGACGAGGATGCCCGTCAGGTTCTCCGGCAGGGTCGCCGAACAGCGGTCGGTGGCGTCGGCGAACTTCGCACCGCCCTCGTTCCGGTACACCCGGCTCTCCAGGATGAGGTCGTCCCAGCCGTCACCGTCCAGATCGACCCACGCCGCGGCACTGATGCCGGCCGTCTTCCGCGGCAGTCCCGTCCGTTCGGTGACGTCGGTAAACTTCCCGCCGGGGCCGCCGCGGTACAGGGCGTTCCCGGTCACGTCTGTGACCAGCACGTCGAGGTAGCCGTCCCGGTCGAAGTCGGTGACGTACACCCCGCCGGTCGTCGGCACCCACTTCTTATTCGTCCAATTGTCGTGCAGCCCAGTGTTCAGGCCGCGTGCCGCCGCCGCCTCGGCGAACAGCGGCCGCGGGGATCGGGCCACGGCCAGGAGCCGGACGTGGGCGGCGCGGAGCCACCCGCCGGCCGCGAGGGCCGGTTCGGCGGGGGCCGGTACTTCAAACGCGAGGGTCGCGGTCACCTCGGCCGGCCCGCCCGCGGCCGTCGTGCCGTGCATCCGCAGTTGCGCCTTGCCCGCCCAAACGCCTTCGACGCGGGACGGGTCTTTCGGCTGCAAGGTGGCGACGACCAGTTTCACCTTCGGGGCGGCCCCGAACACCCGGCGCAGTTCGACCGCCCGTTGCACGAACTGTGCGGCCGTCACCGGGAGGGCCGCGGCCCCCGACTCCTGGAGCCGGTCCACGTCCGCGTACCCCGCCGACTTCGTTACCGTCGGGGCACCCGGCTCGGACCCGGCGAACTCCGGGGCCAGGAACCGGGCGAGTTCGGTCGCGTCGCCCCGGGCCACCGCCGCGGCGAAGAGCTCGAACCCGTACTTGTTCAGGACGTTGCCCCGGTGCTCGATCTCCCACAGCCGCTTCTGCTCCGCGTCCGGGAGTTCCATCGACTCGAATTCGTCGTTCCGGCTCGGGCCGGTCCGGTCCGCCCCGGTCCGCGCGAGGGCCTCGTCGGCCGCGACTCGGACGGCGGCGTTGTGGTCGCGCAGTAGCGCCCGGAGGAGCGGGGCGGCGTCCCGGGCGTGAACCCCGGCCAGCCCCAGCCCGCCCGCCGCGATCGCGCGAGTCGCGTCCGGGGCGGGGCGGTCGAGAACCCCGGACAGGGTCGGGACGGCGGCGTTCGTTCCGGCGGCCGCGGTCCCGAGCGCCCGCAGCGCGACCTGACGGATCGTCATCGGGAACACGTCCAGGTCGGTGTCGTTGTCGTCGTCGGCCGCCGCCTGAATCAGTTCGGGGACGGCCGGGCGGGCGTCCTCTTTGAGCCGGATCAGGGCCAGGGTGGCGTTCATCCGGACGAGCGGGTTCGGGTCGAGGACCGCGGCCGCCAGGTCGCCGACGACCGCCCGCGACGCCGGGGCCAGCTTACTCAGGGCCGCCGCTGCCGCCGCCCGCACGTCCGGGTCGGCGTCCCGGCGCATTGCCTCGGCGAGCCGCGGCAGGAACCCGGTAGGGTCCGTGCCGAGTTGGCCCAGGCCCCACGCGGCCGCGGTCCGCACTTCGGGGTTCGGGTCCGACAGCGCTCGGACCAACTGCCGCTCGGACCGCCCACTGCCGGCCACCGCTTGGTACACCACCGACAGGTGGACCGGACTTCCGGGCACGGCCAAGGCCGCGACCGACACGATTGCGATTCCGAGGCCGATCCACCGGCCGCGGTGTCGCGCCCGCGGCGGGGGAGGAGGACCGAGTGACATGGGAGAGTCATCCACTTGGTTCGATGCTGCTTTGAGCAAAGTCTAGCCGCGCCGGCCCGGCGGCACAAGAGGCCGGCCCCGTTTTCGCGGTAGTTCGCGCGCGACGGCCGGCCGCGGTTCGGGTAGACTGCCGTCGGTCTGCCCGCCCCCCGAGTGACGCCGATGCCCATCTCCTGGAACGAAATCCGCCAGAACGCGACCGCCTTCTCCAAGCGCTGGGCCACCGAGTCGCGGGAGTCGGCGGAGCGGCAGACCTTCTGGAACGAGTTGTTCCGCGCTGCCCACATTATTGCCACAGGCAGGAGCGTGGGAAACATGACGCTCAAGGTCACCGGCTGCTGCGAGACGCTTATCGAGCGGGTGAAGGCAAAACTGAAAGGCTAAATTCTTGCCTCGAAGTAGAACCTGATACCGCGTGGGGCCAAGAGTAGAGCCATCTCGTCAAGGTAGTGTGCTGACAAGTTGCAAAAAGCTAGTCACCCGTTCCGTCGCCAAGTCCCGAGCTTCGACGACCATATCCCTCGAAGATTTCGAGAATTCGGTACCAGCGATTTTGAACCTGGTGTACTCCGCCGGGTTATTGGAAAGCACTCGTCGCACCCGCGAGTGCGTCAGCGGGTTTCTCGCCTGAAGTACCTCGCAATACCTCAGATCGGCCAGAACGGAATCGACCCATTCCACTACAGGCGTCGGAAGGCGCATTCTCTCCCTTCCTACTGCTTTTATATCTTTACCTGACGGATCGAAACTCCTCATGTCGAGTTGCCGACGCACAACTATGTCCAAGCAGTAAAGCCGCCCGAGTACCGCCGCGCACAAGTCGAGTGCGGTGATTGACGACCCCACAGCCCAACGGACGTGGGAAATATCGACGATTTCTGCCGACTCGTCGGTGCCGGGAGCGGCTCGGAACGTCTCGTCAATTCGGCCCAAGTAATGAAGCCCCTCGACAGTAAATGTTGACCACAAAATCAGAGCGCCGATTTCTCCTCGATCCTGTCCACGTTACTCGAACGCCGCGACGGTGTCACTCGGTAGTAGTGGCCAAGACTAACCCACCATAACTCTTCATCCCACGGCGGTCGAACGCCGGTCATCTTAGGTGTGGGGCAAATCCGTTCACTCAGCCGCCAATCAGTGATACGCCGATCCATTCTACTCCAAACCCTTCTAACGTCCCTTCTCGCTGATCGGCCCACGGGAGTTGACCACTCTTGGCGTTCACATTCGAATGACAGACGGTGTCTTCGCCTCGACGGCCGCACGAGCCGTCGGAGAAGTTGCGGGGGGCGGTCGAGGCGAAAGGGGCCGCGGTGCTGGCGGCGCGGGCCAAGTACCCGGCCGCAAGCCTGGCCGACCTGTACGACCCGCTGAGGATGCCGCCGGACCTGACGAAGGCGCACGCGGAGTTGGACCGCGCCGCGGAGCGCTGCTACCGCCCCGAGCCGTTCGCCGCCGACCGCGACCGGGTGGAGTTCCTGTTCGCGGAGTACGAGCGCCTGACGAACCCCCTAACCGCCGGCCTCGGCGCGAAGCCGAAGGCGGCCCGCCGCGCGGCGAAACCGGACACCGTACAATAACACGTACCGCCGTGCCCCCGAGGAGTATCGCCGTGCCCCGTACGTTGCCGCTGGCGGCCGTTCAACCCAAGCTCGCCGAACTCGTCGCCGGCATGGTGCCGGGCGAAGAAGTGGTGCTGACGACGCACGGCTAACCGGCGGCCGTGGTGACGCGCCCGGCCCGCACGAGTTGGCCGAGTCAACCCGGCACGGCCAAGGACCTCACGCTCTGGATGGCCCCGGACTTCGACGCCCCGCTCGAATGACGACGCTGCTGCTCGAACGCCTCGGCGAAAAACCCATTCGTCGAAAGGTACACGGCGTCAAGCGAGTGCACCTCCGCCATCCTGCCGACCTGGGAATCGGGCATCGATCAGGTTCTCGGCTCCGCCGCAGGCGACTCGTGTTAGCCCGACGCGCTAGCGAGGGTCGATGGGTCATTGACAATGACGGGGATCGCCGGCCGAAGGGGTTTTTCGCCGAGGCGTTCGAGCAGCAGCGTCG
>JANYHV010000240.1 GCA_025362195.1 Fimbriiglobus sp.
CCGTGCTCGCGGAGGGCGGCGTCCAAGGCGGCGGTGAGCACACACTGGTAGGCTGCCCCCATCTCCTCGTAGGCGTCGTCCCGCACCAGCCGAACCGCCTTCGCCATCTGCGCGCCCTCCGCCGCCGAACGACCCAGCTCAGCCGCGGCGGGGGCTAAGGAGCCAGTGACCCGTGCGCAAACTGCGGCACCCGCCGTCGGCTGCAGCGCCTGGTTCGGCCAAACCTGCCACGGCCATCGACCCGCACGATGGCGCATCATCATTGCTCCGCGCCGGCCGCGCGTCAATTGCCGGCCGCGCGCTCTTGCTCCGCTCTGCCTGCCGAACGACCCAGCTCAGCGGCAGCAGGGGCCGCGAGAGACATACTACTCGGGGAAACCAAACCGGCCCCTGCTGTCCGCTGCAGCGCCTGGTTCGGCGCTTGGGCTACACCCCGTCGCTGACCTGCGAAGTGAGTGTCCCGTCGGCTGCGGCAAACACCAACTGAATGTGCCGCCGCCGCGACTCCCAACCGGCCCGTTCGGATGACCGGAGCCAGTCGACGACCGCCGGCAGGCCGAGCTCACGGAGCGCCGCCCCAGCAGCCGCCCGCCAGGGTGCGGGCACCGGGGTGACGTGCAGTTCCCACTTGGCCTCATGCCAGCCGCTCTTGGCCATGGAGTTCGACAAGTTGTAGCCCCGCTTCTCCGGACGGTATTCGGCAACCATGAGGGTGTACGGCAGGGCATCACGCACCACTCGCTGGAAGGCCGCCACCGGGTGAGTCACGCCGTCTGTAAACCACAGTGATAGGTCGGCAACGTGCGGGGCGTCGCCCAAACCGGCGGTGATGGCTTCCGCTCCGAGCGGCCAAGACAGCCCCTTTCGCAGCTTCGACTTGTACCGGGTCGGGATCATCGAACCGCTCCCGCCTCCTGCCGCCGAACGACCCCGCTCAGCCGCGGCGGGGCACCGGTGAGCTATGGGTCGCAGAAACGAATCACACCCCGCCGTCTGCTGCAGCGCCTGGTTCGGCCACGTCTGCCACCGCCCACGACCCGCACGATGGAGAACGATCATCGCTCCCCGTCGGCCGCGCGTCAACAGCTCGCCGCGCGCTCGGCTCGGGTGCTGCTGCCTGCCGAACGACCCAGCTCAGCCGCGGCGGGGGCGACTGGGCTTCGACGCACGCGAGAACTCCCGCCCCCGCCGTCCGCTGCAGCGCCTGGTTCGGCCATCGCGGCCACCGCCGACCCAGGCACGCGGACGGATCATCGCGTCTCGGCGACTTCGAGTCAAGCGCCGGCCGCGCACTCTGCCTCGCTCTGCCTGCCGAACGACCCCGCTCAGCGGCCCGGCGGGGGGCTGCTGACGCTATGAACCTGGGAAAGCCGTCGTGCCCCCGCCGTCTGCTGCAGCGCCTGGTTCGGCATGCCTTTGCCACCAAGGCAACTCCCCCGGCAATGCTGTACGCCAAGCCGCGGCAGGCAGTCCCCACTGATCCTCGGCACACCCCTGCGCCATGAGAATGTCGTTCTGGAGGTAGTCGTGCGTACTCAGGCCATCGATGTAGCGGAGGACGTAGAACCCCTCGCCCATGCCCTCGATGATCTCGAACCGCTCGGCACTACGCTCGGCGACAAAGCGCAGCGTGTCCAACTCGGAAACCCTCCGCCGCCGAACGACCCAGCTCAGCCGCGGCGGGGCACCGATGAGCTTGAAGTCACGGAATCCAATCATGCCCCGCCGTCCGCTGCAGCGCCTGGTTCGGCGTCTAGGCTGCCACCGCCCGTTGCCCCTGCTAGGGTCATGACCGCCGGCCGGACCTCATCCGCCGACATCACGTTCACGAACCGGCCGACCTCGGCCCCACGGTGCCGCAGGATGAGGGCGGGCACGACCGGGGAGTTATACGCTTCCGCCACGGCCCGGCTGGTCACCTCGACATAGGCAAACTCGCACCGCCCGGCGAACTCCGCCCGGAGTTGTTCGACGGCGGCAGCAGTGTCGTCCCAGAACGACAGGCCCTCGTGCCAGAGGGCGATCACCAGCGGCTTGTCTCCGGCAAAACGGAGCGGGTCGCCGTCGATGGTGCTGACATAAATAGGCTTGCGGTAGCCCATCAGATACCAAAACACCTTCAAAGCGAGCCAAAGCGGAAAGAGGAGGGCCAGCAGGATTCGGGCCGTGACCCGTGTGACAACGATCGCCATTCGGGAACCTCGCTTCCGTCGCCGAACGACCCAGCTCAGCCGCGGCGGGG
>JANYHV010000266.1 GCA_025362195.1 Fimbriiglobus sp.
GAGTCGCCGCGGGAACTGCTGGGACGACGCCCCGGTGGAGTCGTTCTTCGCCAGCCTGAAGAAGGAGTTGGTGCACGACGAGGAGTACGCGACGCGCGCCGAAGCGAAGGCGAGTCTCTTCGAGTCCATCGAAGTGTTCGACAACCGCGAGCGTCGGCACAGCGCGCTGGGGTCCGTGGCCCCGGCGCAGTTCAAGGGCAACGAGTACTCCTAACCGACTGTCCGTTTTCCGTGGGGAAGTCCGACACCCCCAGCGCAAGCCCGCGACACCTTCACGAAACCGCTCTGACCCGGGGTTACTGCGGCGGCTTGCCGAACTTCTTGAAGAGTTCGTCGCGCAACTGGCCCTCGATCTTCTTGACCGCGTCGGTCGCGGCCCCGGTCGCGGCCTCCTTGCCGGCCCCGCGGACCAGGCCGGCGACGCTCGCGTTCAGCTTGGTCGTGTCGATCGCCGGGCGGGCCATCGTGCCGCCGACGGGGACGGCGACCCGCTGCTTGCCGAGGGCTTCGCGCAGTCGCGGGTTGTTGCCCAGGTACTGGTCGAGCAACTTCGGCGGGATCGGCATGTCGAGGACGATGGCCAGCGACTTGTCCAGGCCGACCGACCCCGTGCTGTGAATCTCGGACTGGCCGAGGACGATCGTGAACTTCTCGTGGTGGACCCGGCCGTTCTCCAGTTTGATCGGCACGACCTGCTCCTTGGTCTGCGTCAGCGTCGTCTGCTTGGCCCCCAAGAGCGTGGCGATTTCGGCGACGATCGGGCCGGGGCTGACGGTCGCCGTGTGGACGGTCAGGCTGCCGCGGACGGTGCCCCGTTCGGGGTCGCCGAGGGGGACGCGGCTGTCGGCCACGTCGAACGAGAACAGGCCGTCGGCCTGCGTGGACCCGGCGAACGCGGGCAGGGCGTACCCGACGGCGTTGGCGAGCGCCGCCGGCGTCAACTTCGCCCGCTCGACGACGCGGCCCGGGGCGACGGACAGGGTCATCGTCGGCGTCAGGGTGACGGTCGGCTCGACCCGGACCTTGCCGCCGCCGAAGCTCGCCTCGACGGGATTGGTCGTGACGACGCCGCGGTCGAGGCGGGCGCGCAACTCGCCCGGGCCGACCTCCAGGCCGTAGGCCTTGACCTCCTGCCACGCCACGCCGGCCGTCCCGGCGAGCGCGACCATCGCCCCGGTCGGGCCGTTCAGCGGGCCGGCCAACTCGAACGCCTTCGCGCCGGTCCCGGTGGCCCGGCCGCCCGCCCCGAGGTACGCCTTCAACTGCGGTTCGAGCTTGGCCAGGTCGTACGCCACGGTCCCGGTGACGTTCAGGTCCATCGTCGTGGCCAGGCGGTCGAGCGCGCCGCGGGCCTCGGCCGTGAGGCCGTCCCGCTCCGCCGTCGCCGCGTCGAGGGTCACCCGGTCGTCCCCGTACCGGCCCTTGGCGCGGACCTTGACCCACGGCTCGCGCCACAGTGGTTTGCCCGGCACGCCGAGGATCAGGTCGTCGATCTTGAAGTCGGCGGCGAAGACGATGCCGGGGCCGTCGGTGGTCAGGTCGAGCGTGCCGATGGCCAGGCCGTTGACGGCGTCCGACCCGGCCGGGTCGCTCTGCAACTTCAGGGCACGCTGCACGCGGTTGACGTTGGCCGTGACCTTGGCGGTCATGGCCACCGTTCCCGACGGCCGCACGTCCACGCGCGGGGTCGTCAGCACGACGGTGTCGCAGTGGGCGACGACGTTGGTCAGGCCGATCTCGCCGGTCGCGCGGGTCCAGGTCGCGCCGGCTTCGAGCTTCAACTTCGGCTCGGTGACGTCGACGCCCATGCCGAGGAACCGGGCGTTGGTCACGTCGGCCCGGCCGGCGGTCAGGGTCACCCCGGCGTCCGTCGCGGCGACGACCCCGGCGGCGTCGGCCACCCCGCCGACTTGCCAGTCGGCCGGGACGTTCGCCCACGGGGCGACGCGGGACCGCCAGCGGGCCAGTTCGCCCGCCAGGCGGAGGTCGAGGCGGCCGCCGCGGGACTTGCGGGCGTCGGCCACGGGGTCGAGGAGTTTGGCCGCGAACCGGTCGGCCCCGGCGACGACGGCGAACTCGGCGGCGTCGATGCGGACCGGCCCGGCCGGGTCGATAGCGCCGGCGGCCGCAAGGGTGATCGTCAGCAGCGGCTCGGCCAGCCCGCGGCCGGTCGCGTCGGTGAACTGGCCGTTCTTCAGGGTCGCGGTGCCGGTCGTCGTGAACCCGCCGCCGGCCCGCGGCTCGTTCTTCAGTGACACCTCCGCGTACCCGCCGAAGCGGTTGCCGCCGAGGTCGATGAAGTCGCCCAGGCGGGCGGCCAGGCGGGTCAAATCGACGTTGGCCATGACGATGAACGAGTCGGCCGAGCCGCGCCCGGCCAGGCCGATGAACTCGGCCTCGCACTGTAATTTGTCGAAGGTCGGCCGCAGCTTCTTGTCGAACCGCGCGGTGAACTGCGTGTTCAGCGGCTTCTCCCAGGCGAGGTCCTTGCCGGCCCGGGTGCCGCGCAGAGCGGTCGTCGTCAGGCTGCCGACCCACTCGGCACTGCCGGGGTGCGTGGCGCTCGCCGCCGAGTCGAGCCGCAGGCGGACGATCCCCTCGCGGACCTCGGTGCCCGGTTGCAGCCGCAGCACCTTCGGCGCGATCGCGGCGAGCCGGGCCAGGTCGAGGTCGGCGTGGAACTTGAGGCCGGCCTGGTTCAGCGCGTCCTCGGGGTCGCCGGACAGGCTCACCGTGCCGGCGGCCGTGACGGTCCCGGCGTCGCACGCCATGTCGAACCCGGCGACGCGGAGTTCGCCGCCCGCGTAGGCGACCTCGGTCGGCTTGACGACGAGGCTTTTCAAGACGACGCGCTCGGCCAGCCACGGCCCGGCGACGCTCAAATCCTTCGCCTCGGCGCTGCCCTTCACGTCCACGTCGGGGCCGGCCCGGGTCACGTCGGCGGTCGCCGTGAGCACGCCGCTCACGTCCGCGCCGGGCGAGAAGCGGCGGGCCAGCGGGCCGACCGTTTCGAGCGCGAAGGCGGTCGCCTCGGCGTGCGCCGTCGCCACGTCGCCGTTCAGGCTCGCGGTCGCCCGGAGCTTCCCGGCGACTTCGACCCGCACCGCGATCGGCCCGCTCACGGCCGGGACGGTGACGGTCGCGCCGACGGCGTCGAGCGTCTGCACGACGGCCGACCCGGCCTCGCTGAGTTCGACCGTCGCCCCGACGACTTCCAGGGCGACCGCCGGGCGGACGGCCGCCGGCGTCGCGGGGTCGGTGGTCAGGTAGTTGGCCAGGATCGTTTCGAGGTTGGTCGTGCCCGGCTGGCAGTGCAGGCGGACCGTCGCCCCGTCAATGGTGATCGTGCCCAGGTCGGCGGGGTCGCGGGCGAGGGCGAGCAGCGTCTTCGACGTGGTCACTTTGGGGATCGTCACGGCGGTCCGGCCGTCCTCCCCGGCGAGCGTCACCCCGGTCACCTCGACCGCGTCGAACCAGCTCAGTGACAGCCCGGTGACACTGAGCGTGCCCTTCAAGTCCTTGGTCGCGGCGGCCAGCACGCGGTCGCGCAGCGGGGTGTGGGCGACGAGTTGCGGGGCGAAGGCGACGAGCAGGCCCAGGCCCACCAGTGTGAGCAGGGCGAGGAGCGCGAGTCGGCCGGGCCAGCGGCGCGGGGTGCGGGGTTCGGCGTCGGCGGACATGGCGGCGTCCTTCCTTTTAAGGCAGGGTGACGGTGATCGTCGCGGCCTTGCGGAGTTGCGCGAGGAGGGCCGCCTGGTAATTGGCGTAGTGCAGGTCGAGGACGCGCTCGGCGGCCTGCTCGTAGGTCGAGGGCGTGCCGGCCTTGCGCTCGGTGGCCAGGATCAAGTACACGGCCCGCGGCGCGTCGGTCGGCTCGCTCAGGCCGTTCACCGGCAGGGCGAACGCGGCCCGGCAGAACTCGTCGTCGAAGTTCGGGTCGCGCCGCTCGACGAACCCGGCGTCCCCGCCGCGGGTCGCCGTCGCGTCGATCGAGTGCTTCTTGGCCGCGTCGGCGAAGGTCACCTTGCCGGCCAGGAGTTCGTCGCGGACCTGCCGCAGCTTGGCGTGCGCCGTGGCCCGCTCGCCCGGCGGCGCGCCGGGGTGGACGCGCAGCATGACGTGGCTGACGCGGACGGTCACCCCGTCGAAGTGGTCCTTGTTGTCGGCGTAGAGTTTTTGCAACGCCTCGGGGGTCGCCTGGGCGGTGGCGAGTTCTTGCGTCTGCAGGGCGCTGACGACGCTGGCCCGGGCTTGCGGTTCGCCGCCGACCTCGCGGAAGAACTCGGCCGGGGTTTTGCCGGCCCGGCGGGCGTTCTCGACCATCCCGGCGTAAGCCTGGTCCACCCGCGCCGGGTCGATCTTCGGCCCGTGCTTGGCCAGGTACTGGCGGTGCAGCACGTCGTCGATGAGGGCGTCGAGGATGTCCGCGCGGATGAGCCGGACCTGGTCCTTCTTGAGCGGCGCGCCGGCCGTCGGCCAGGTCTTAAGGACGGCGTCCACCTTTTCCAGGGGGACCGCTTCGCCGTTGACCGTCGCGGCGACGCCGGGCGGCGCGGCCGGGGCCGCGGGGGTTTGGCCGGACCCGGGGCCGGCGGTCAGGAGCGTCAGGGCGAGGCAGGCGTAGCGCATCGGGTCGCCCTGGGTACGGGTTCGGTCCCCCGGGATACCCGAAGTCGCGTTGGCCGGCAACCCAGCTTTGCTAAAATACCGGCATGACAGCCTTGACCCTGCCGACGACCCCGGCCGACGCCCTGCACCGCACGACGCCCCTGCACGCCGTCGCGCCGGGCGAGTTGTTGATCCACGAAATCTACCCGAGCGTGCAGGGCGAATCGACCTACGCCGGCCTGCCGTGCGTCTTCGTCCGCACGTCGGTGTGCGACCTGCGGTGCTCGTGGTGCGACACAGCGCACGCCTTCAACCGCGGCGAGCGGACGACCCGCGCGGCCGTACTCGCGGCGGTCCTGGCGTTCGACTGCCCGCTCGTCGAGGTGACCGGCGGCGAACCGCTGCTGCAAGCCGAGGTCTACCCGCTGATGGTGGAATTGGCCGACGCGGGGAAGACGGTCCTGCTCGAAACCAGCGGCGCGCACGACGTAAGCCGGGTCGATCCGCGCGTGGTGATCGTGATGGACTTGAAGTGCCCGGACAGCGGCGAAGAGGCCCGCAACTACTGGCCGAACCTCGACGTGCTGAAGCCGACCGCCGAGGTCAAGTTCGTCATCGCCAGTGAGCGCGACTGGCGGTGGTCCGAGGCCGTGATCCGCGCCCACCGCCTCGACGAGCGGTTCGCCGTCCTCGTCAGTTGCGTCTTCGGCCGCGTCGAACCGCGGCACCTCGTCGAGTGGTTGCTGGCGGCGAAGTTGCCCCGCGTGCGACTGCAGGTGCAACTCCACAAAGTCATCTGGGAGCCGACCACCCGCGGGGTGTAGGGCGGAGTTCGAGTGATCCCAATTCCGCCGCAGGCGACTCGGGTTAGCCCTACGCGCGAGGGACGTGCGGAGACTCCCAGGGGGTGCTGGGCTGGACTCCCCCACCTGCGCTGTCGTCCCGCGTCCCTCGCTCGCGCGTCGGGCTAACGTTCGCCTGCGGCGGGGCCGAAAACCCCGCCGATCGTGTCGATTGCGTACCGTCGCCCGGCGTCAGTGGCAGACGCCGTAGTCGCTGACGTTGATCCAGAGGGGCTTGTCCCAGTCGCGGTTTTTGCGGGTCTTGGAACTGCGGTCCTTGTCGATCTCGCTGAGGAAATCGCCGATCATCTTCTCGGTCCCCAGGGCGTTGCCGAGGAGTTTGTTCCCGCTTGCCGTACTGTCCTTGATGCCGCGGATGAAGGTCGTGAAGTCGGGCTTCACCAGGCTCGTCCCGTTGGGCAAGGATTTCTTGTCGATCAGCAGCACGTCGCCGTAGAGCTGCTTGGAGAAGGTCGTCGATTTCGCGTCCTTTTCGCCGTGGACGAAGAGCATCCGGGTCTGGGTCCGCAACTCGATCGTGGCCGGGTTGATGCACCAGCTCTTGAGGTCCTGGAGGCTGATCGACGGGTTCCGGGTCGGGCCGAGCCAGATCGCGCCGCCGATGTCCGGGCCGGCCGGCTCGGACGCCGGGAACAGCGGGCGGCGGAGGCTGACGTACTGCGGGGGGACCGGCAGGTTCGGCTTCTGCCGTTCGCGGGACCACTCGCTGGCCATGTACAAGAAGCCCAGGCCGGCCGCGTCCCCGGACCCCAGGAGGTAGACCGTACTCGTGTTGAGGATGCCCGAGTCGTTCTGCTGGTCGAGGTAGTTGCGGGCCGCGGCGATGTCTTGGACGAGCATCGGGAAGTAGTTCGTCTTGAACTCGGTGACCTTGATTTTCGTCTTGGCCGACACGTTCGGGCTGGTCCCGCCGGTGATGAGCCTGCTGTTCTCCGGGCGGATCCAGAAGTCCCCGGGGATGACCTCGGTGCTCTTGCCGTGGCCGCGGAAGTCGAAGCGGAGGACGTTGAACCCCTTTGCCAGGCACAGCTTGGCCGCGTCGACCCAGGCCGCGTCGGTCGTGCTGGCCTTGTAATCGTGTAGCATCAGGACGACCGGCTTCGACCCGTCCATCGCCTTGTAGAAGACGCCGACGAGTTTGACGCCGTCCGCGCTCTTGAACGAAATCTCCTCGCCGGTCGCGTCCTTGGCGTAGTCCTGGAGCCTCTTGGCCGTGCTCTCGTCGGCCTTCTTCGCCGCGTCCTTCTTGGGGTCGTCGTCCTTCTTCATCTCCTCCAACTTGCCCTCCGGCTTCTTCTTCGGGTCGTCCTTCTTGTCCTGGCCCGCGCCGGTGCCGGCCGCCCCGATCAGGAGCGCGAACAGGAGTAAAGTCGAGCGGTAGCGGAGCAACATGAGAGGACTCCCGGAAGGCCGGCGGGCGGGGTTGTGTCTGGAGCGCGCAACGCGCCCAATCCTATTTCGTTGGCCGGGGATTATCAACCGGCCACTGGAGAAGTTGACGCGATAGAATGCGGCAAGGTTCCCGCAAGACCGTTCCGCCGCGCGAGGTCGCCGCCGCCATGCCCGAGTCCCGAGTCGAACACAAGCCGGTCGATCGCCGCAAGTTCCTCCGCGCGACCGGGGCCGCCGCCCTCGGCGTCGGGGCGCTGGGGTTGCCGGCCCGGAGTTACGCCGCCGTCGCCGGGGCGAACGCCCGGGTCCGCGTCGGCTTCCTCGGCTGCGGGGCGCGGGCGCAGGCCCACATCCACCTGGTGACGAAGCTCGCCGGCGAGGGCCGGCCGGTCGCCGCCGCGGCGGTGTGCGACGTGTGGGACGGCCACGACGACGAGTACGAGCAGGCCCACGGCGGCACCACCGTCCGCCGGCGGTACTGCCAGGGCCTGTACCCGTCGGCGAAGAAGTGCGGCCTCGACCCGGCCGACCGCGCGCACGTGACCAAAGATTACCGCCGCGTGCTGGACGCCGCCGACGTGGACGCCGTGTGCATTGCGACGCCCGACCACTGGCACGCGCGGATGACGCTCGACGCCGCGGCGGCCGGCAAGGACGTGTTCTGCGAAACCCCGCTGACCCGGACCGCCGCCGAAGCCGTGGCCGTGACGGACGCCCTGACCCGGTACGGCCGGGTGCTGGCCGTCGGCACGGCGGCGCTGGCCGACCCGGTCTGGGCGGCCGCCCGGGACGCCGTCCGGGCCGGCCGGCTGGGCCGCGTCTCGCACCTGAGCGCGGGCGTTTACCGCAACGATTCCCGGGGCGCGTGGCGGTTCTACCGGATTACCCCGACGATGACGCCGAAGACTGTCGATTGGCCGCTGTTCCTCGGCCACGGCTTCGACGTGACCGGCGAGCGGCTCGGCCCGACGCCGGCCGAGTTGCCGTTCAGCCCGGCGGCCTTCGCCCAGTGGCGCTGCGAGGGCGCGCTGAGCGCCGGCCCGTTCACCGACCTGTTCGTGACGCCGCTGACCCGCCTGCTGTTCGCCGGCGGCTTACGGCTCCCGGCCCGGGTGACGGCGGCCGGCGGGCTGTTCCACGAGCGCGACGGCCGGAGCGTCCCCGACGTGGGCACGCTGGCGGTGGACTTCGACGCCGCGCACCTGCTCCTCACCGGCACGACGACGAGCGCGTACCCGCAGGAGGAAGTCATCCGCGGCTCGCACGGCACGCTCAAGTTCGTCAAGGGCGGCTACCAAATCGTCGCCGACAGCCCGCACGGCAACGCCGGCCTGCCGGCCCGCCTCGAAACTAGCCTGCCCGCCCGCGAGTCGGTCGCCGTCGAATCGCCCCGCAACGAGACCGAAGCCCTGTGGCTGAACTTCCTCGACTGCGTCGGCCGCCGCGACACCGCGACCCTGTGCCCGCCGGACCTGGGCGCGGCGGCCGCAATCGTCGCCGCGATGGCCTGGCGGAGCTTCCAGGAGGGCCGCGCGCTCGCCTGGAACCCCGAGGCGCGAACGGTCGAACCGGTCGCCGCCGGCTGGTTCGCGGCGACAAGGGGTTAAGCGATTCCCGGCGAGCGGTGTGGCGTCAGCCCGCCGGTCCAGCCTGGAATGCGAGTGACTTCCGAGTGGGAGCGCCAGCAACTTCCCGCGGGTTGTGACTCCCCATTCCGGGTTGGACCGGCGGGCTAACGCCCCGCCGCTCGCCGGGGGTTCGCCTGCGGCGGGGCCGCGGCTTGGCTGCCAGTCTAACTGTCGGGTGGCTGCCGTTTTGGCCGCGTTTTCAGGGGTTTGCACATTCCGGGCGTTGTCCGGGCAGTCGCCTTGATTCGCACTCCGGGCGGCTCTAAAATTGGACAGGTTTCGGCCCCCCACGCCAAGCACCGCCCCGCCGCCCCGCCTGGTCCTCAGGTCGTCTCGTCGCCGGCCCTCGCTTTCCGTGGGACGGCCCGGAATCTGCCGGCCTCCCCGGCGGCTCGCCCCTCGCGGCACGATTGCTGCCCGTCACGGACCCCCGAAAAGGGCCGGCCGGGCGCGATGGTCCTTGCCCGTCGCGAGCCTATGATGACTGCGAAGCGCGTCCGCCCGGGTTCTTCCCCTCACGGGGTCGGCCCGGGCGGGACGCCGGTTGGGAGCATGGCGGCTCGATCCTTTGTCCGCCGCTCATCCCGGCACCCCGATCTTCCCGAGAGGAGACGGCCTCGATGTACGAACGCTTTACGGACCGCGCCCGGAAGGTGATGCAACTCGCCAACCAAGAGGCCCAGCGGTTCAACCACGAGTACATCGGCACCGAGCACATCCTGCTCGGGCTGGTGAAGGAAGGTTCCGGCGTCGCCGCGAACGTCCTCAAAAATCTCGACGTGGACCTGCGCAAGATTCGACTCGAAGTCGAGCGCATCGTCCAGCCCGGGGCCGGCGGCGACCAGGTCGTCATGGGCCGCCTGCCGCACACCCCGCGGGCCAAGAAGGTCATCGAGTATTCGATCGAAGAAGCTCGCAACCTGAACCACAACTACGTCGGCACCGAACACCTGCTGCTGGGCTTGCTCCGCGAGCAGGAGGGCGTGGCCGCCCAGGTTCTGATGAACCTGGGACTCAAACTCGAGGATGTCCGCGAAGAAGTGCTGAACCTTTTGGGGCACAATCCCATGCCGAACGAGAACGATGCGGGCAGTGGCGGGACCTCCGGCGGGACCGGCGGCGGGGGCGGCGGCTCCGGCGAGCGCACCGGCGGCAGCCGGACCAAGTCGAAGACCCCGGCCCTCGACAGCTTCGGCCGCGACCTGACCGAACTGGCCAAGCAGGGCAAGCTCGACCCGGTCATCGGCCGGGCCAACGAGATCGAGCGGGTCGTCCAGATCCTGTCCCGCCGCCAGAAGAACAACCCCGTGCTGTTGGGCGAGGCCGGCGTCGGCAAGACCGCCATCGTCGAGGGCCTGGCCCAACTCATCATCGACGCCAACGTGCCCGAACTCCTCCGCGACAAGCGGTTGGTCGTGCTCGACCTGGCGATGATGGTGGCCGGCACCAAGTACCGCGGCCAGTTCGAGGAGCGGATCAAGGCGGTCATGAACGAGGTCCGCCGGGCCAAGAACACCATCCTGTTCATCGACGAGTTGCACACCCTCGTCGGGGCCGGCGGGGCCGAAGGCGCGATCGACGCCAGTAACGTGCTCAAGCCCGCGCTGGCCCGCGGCGAAATCCAGTGCATCGGCGCGACGACGCTCGACGAGTACCGCAAGTACATCGAGAAGGACCAGGCCCTCGCCCGCCGCTTCCAGGACATCATCGTCAACCCGCCGAACAAGGAAGAGGCGGTCGAGATTCTGAAGGGCCTCCGCGACCGGTACGAGGCGCACCACCGCGTCCAGATCACCGACG
The DNA here is from genome assembly GCA_025362195.1 of Fimbriiglobus sp. Taxonomy (GTDB): domain Bacteria; phylum Planctomycetota; class Planctomycetia; order Gemmatales; family Gemmataceae; genus Fimbriiglobus. The sequence goes on from JANYHV010000266.1 coordinate 10,292, forward strand.
AGGCGCTCAAGGCCGCCGTCGATCTCTCGGACCGGTACATCTCGTCCCGGTGCCTGCCGGACAAGGCGATCGACGTGATCGACGAAGCCGGTGCCCGCATCCGCCTGAAGGCGATGACCCGGCCGCCGGACTTGAAGGACATCGACGAGCAGATCGAGAAGCTCAACGCCGAGAAGGAATCGGCCGTCGCCGAGCAGGACTTCGAGAAGGCCGCGTCCTTGCGCGACCAGGCCGACAAGTTGAAGAAGAAGAAGGACACGGTCACCAAGGAGTGGCGCGAGAAGGCCAAGGAGACCGACGGCGTTGTCGATGAGGAAGTCGTCGCCGAGGTCGTCGCCAAGATGACCGGGGTGCCGTTGAAGAAGGTCGGCGAGGACGAGACCAAGCGGCTCCTCAACATGGAAGAGGAACTGCACGGCACCGTCGTCAGCCAGGACGAAGCGATCCGGTCGCTGTCCCGGGCCGTCCGCAAGAGCCGGGCCGGGCTGAAGGACCCGAAGCGGCCGATCGGCTGCTTCATTTTCGCCGGCCCGACGGGCGTGGGCAAAACCCTGCTCGCCAAGAGCCTGGCCAAGTTCATGTTCGGGGACGAGGCCGCGCTCGTGCAACTCGACATGTCCGAGTACATGGAGAAGCACAACGTCAGCCGCCTGGTCGGGGCACCCCCCGGCTACATCGGCTACGAAGAGGGCGGCCAGCTCACCGAGAAGATCCGCCGCAAGCCGTACTCGGTCGTGCTGCTCGACGAAATCGAAAAGGCCCACCCGGACGTCTGGAACATGCTCCTCCAGATCATGGAAGAGGGCCGGCTGACGGACAACGTCGGCCGGGTCGTGGACTTCAAGAACGCCGTCGTGATTTTGACGACGAACGTCGGGGCCGAGACGATTATCGCCCCGGACGACATGTCGAACGTGTTCACCTCGGGCGTCCGCAAGACGGCCGACGTGACCTACGCCGACATGAAGCGGAAGCTGCTCGAACAAATGGGCAAGGTCTTCCGCCCCGAGTTCCTGAACCGCCTCGACGACACGATCGTCTTCCGGTCCCTGACGAAGGACAACCTGAAGCAGATCGTCGAGATGGAATTGGCCAAGCTGTCCAAGCGCTTGAAGGAGAAGAACCTGAAGCTCGACGTGACGGACGAGGCCAAGGAGTTCATCATCGAGAAGGGGTCGAGCGTCGAGTACGGGGCGCGGCCGCTGCGCCGGTCGGTCGAGCAGTACCTCGAAGACGGCATGAGCGACTCCCTGCTCCGCGGCGAGTTCGCCGGTAAGGAAACGGTCGTCGTCCGCGTCGGCCTCGGCGACGACGGCGAGAAGAAGCTGACGTTCGAGGCGACCGGCAGCACGGCGAAGCCCGAACTGGTCGCGGCCGTCGTCGCCCCCCCGGTAGTGGCCGCCGGCGAAGCGGTGTAGCGAGCGCGTGAAAAAGGGACAGGCCGCCGACGCGAGTCGGCGGCCTGTCCCTTTTTCGTATCCCGATGCGGCCTTACGCGGCGTCGATGACTTCGATCATGATGCACGACACGTTGTCGCGGCTGCCGCTGTCCAGCGCGAGTTGGCCCAGGCCCTCGGCGCAGGCTTGCATGTCCTTCTGGCCGTCCACGAAGGCCTGCATGCCCTCGTCCTGGACGACGCCGGTGAGGCCGTCCGAGCACAGCATGACGCGGTCGTGCGGCTTGACCTGGAGGACGGTGACTTCGGGGCCGTCGCCGACTTCCTTGCTGCCCAGGTACTTCCAGAGCACGTTCTTGAACCGGTGCTCCTTGGCCTCGGCCGCGGAGATGGTCTTGGCCTCGACGAGGGCCTGGGCGAGCGAGTGGTCGGTCGTGAGTTGCGAGATCGCCCCGTCCCGGACGAGGTAGCACCGCGAGTCGCCGACGCCGGCGATGTACATGTCCGAGCCTTTGCGCCAGATCGCCATGACGACCGTGGTGCCCATGTTCTTCATGTCCTTGTCGAGCGCCCCCATTGCCATGATTTCTTCGTTGGCCTGGACGATGGCCCGCTTGATGACGGACTTGACGCCCTCGGGGTTGAGGTTGGCCGTCAAGTTCTTGCGGAGTTCGCGGGGGATGATCTCGATGGCGCGCTTGGACGCGATTTCGCCGGCCGCCTGCCCGCCCATGCCGTCGGCGACGATGCTGACGATGAGGTCGGGGAACTGCTTGACCTCGATGGAGTCTTCGTTGTTCTCGCGGTAGTTGCCGAGGAGGCTGCACTTACCGATGTTCAGGGCGAGCGGCATGGGAGACTCTTCGAGAAAGACGGTACGCGGGTCCGCCGGGGACGGCAGCGGGCACCCTGTTACGAAAGGTTAGCACGGGGGCGAACGGAAGCAAGCCCCGGCACTCACGGATCTTGGCCAGCTTACAACGACAGTTCGGCCGACGCAACCGGCCGGCCGCGGAAGCCGCAGATTCCCCAGCTTCCGCCGCGGCACGCCCGGCGGGCGCGGAGTTACGGACAGTTGACAAAACCGGACCGCCCCGGGCGAGTCGGGGTTACTTCCCCGCCAGCCGCTTGCGGACGGCCTCGGCGTGGCGGATCAACTCGTCCCGGACGAGCGGGTTGTCGGCCGTCCGGCTCAGGCCGGTCAGGGCGTCCACGGTCCGCTGCCCGCCGACCCGTTCGAGGAGTTCCGCGACCGTCAACAGGCCGACCGCGTCCTCGGCGGTGAGCACGGCCAGGAGGCCGGTTTCGGCGCGGGCGGGGGGCATCAGGGCCAGCGCGTCCCGGGCGTTCGACTCCTCGGACCGGAACGCCAGCCGGGCGGCCACGGCCAGGGCGATGTCGTCGGACGCCCACTTCGGGGCGAGGGCCATGCCGCCGCGGCGCTCCGACACTTCGGTCGAGCGGAGGGCCCGGAGCAAGGCGGCCCGGCCGTCGGGTTCGGACCACTCCAGGAGGGTTGCCGTCGCCGTCAGCCGCACGTCCGGCCGGGCGCACGTCTCGGGCCGGGTCAGGACTTTGAGCGCGGCGACGATCGCCGGGGTGTCCGCGGCCGACAGTTCGGCCCGGTACTCGGGGTTGGCCAGGTTGACGAGTTCGACGAGCGCCGCGTCGGACTTCCGGTCGGCGGCGGCGGCGGTCAGCCGGGCCGCGAGGTTTTCGCGGGCGGCGGGGGCCGGGGCGCGCTCGAAGTCGAGGGTCGCCAGGGCGGCCTCGATCCCCTGGTGGGCCGGCCCGCCGACGACGGACAGGGCCAGGGCCAGCGCGCCCGTGAGGACGAACCGCAGCGGGCGGTGCAAGTTGTCGCCGAACGGCTGCCAGATCCGCCACAAGGCCACCGGGGGCAGGAGCGTGAGCAGGCCGCGGGTCGGACTGGTCCGGCCGGCCAGGTACGCGGCCCACAAGAACCCGAACGCGAGCATGAGCGCGCCCAGGACGGCCACGAACGGCATCAGCCCCGGGTTGAAGAACACGCCGACCAGCCACAACAGGCCGGCCGCGGCGGACGTCACCAGCCACCCGCCGGTCGTCAGCGCCAGGTCGGCGGCCGGCTCGGGCGGCGGCTTCATGCGCATCGTCAAATTCGCGGCCACTTCGGCGTTCAGATCGACGCCGGCCATGCCCGTGGGCACGAGCGACACCATTCCCGTCTCGTGCCGGGGCAACCGGGCGGGGGCCGGCCGGGGCAGGTCGGGCGTCTCGGCCCGCGAGCCGTCCGCGGGGCCGTTCGGCCGCGGCGGCCGCACCGGTTCCGGGGGCTTGTGCCAGGTCGTGACGCGCGGCGGCAGGGGGCTGAGCGGCCGCAGTCCGGCGGTCCCGGCGGGGTTCGCCGGGGTCGGGGCGTGGACCGGCGGCCGCAGGGTCAGGTCCGGCAACCGGTCCGGCCGGGGGGCCATCTTCACCGTCGCCGGGGACGACGGGCGGGGGATCGGGGGCGGCGTCCAGGCCGGCGGGGCCACCTTCAACTCGACCGGGAGCGCCGTCTCGTCCGACAGGCTCAGATCGACCTCGTCGTCCGCGAGGGCGCGGCCGTTCCGGCTCGGGTCGCCGAGTTGCGTCTCGACCAGGTCGTGGTCGTGGTGCGAGTCCTCGTGGTCGCGGTGCAACTGGTCGTGGTCGAGTTCGTCGTCGGCCAACCCGTCCTCGTGGGGCAGGGACGAACTCAGGGAGTGCTCGGGGACGTACCCGTGCGGGACGGGCAACGCGTCCAGGTCGATGTCGGGGTCGTCGTCCGGGTTGTCCCCGGCGTGCTCCGGCCGCGGGATGGTCAGCGGCCGCAAGCACTTCGGGCAAATCGTCCGCTGGCCCACGCGGTCGGGCAACGCCAGGAGCCGCTGCGAGCAGAACGGGCAGGAGTACGGAAACATCGATCGACCTCGGACCGGCAACGACGGCGTGACGGGTTAACTTAAGTTACGATCAGTCCGAGTGCAAACTGCGGAGCCGCGGGGACAACCGGAGGACCCACTGCACCCGCTCGATTTCGTGCAGCCAGTCCGCGGCCACCGCCGCCTGTTGGGCCGCCGGGTCGGGGGCCCCGGGCAGGCCCGGGACGAGCGATTGCACGAGCTTGCGGTAGTGGGCCAGCGTCCGCTCGCCGAACCGCGCGACCTCGTGCCCGTCCTCGCTGAAAAAGACCGCGACCGGCACCCGCGCCCCGCCGTTGATCTTCAACTCGGCTTGCGCCTCCGGGTGCGCGTCGCGGTCGAGGTAGCGGACGCGCAAGACCGGGGCGACGTCCGAAAACCGCTCCAGGATCGGGCACTGGGCCGCGCAGTCGCCGCACCACGCCCCGGCCAGGACCAGTACGTTGGTCACCCGCGTGAACTTCTCGAGCAATTGGTCCTGCTCGGCGGACAGCACGACGGCGGCCCGGCGTTGGTCCCAGCGGTCGCGGTCGGCCGGGCCGCCGAACGTGCCCAGGAACTCGGCGTAGGGCAGGGCGGCGTCGAAGAACGAGAACGGCAGCATCGGACGGTCACTCCGGGTACAGCAGGAACAGTTGCCGGCGGGCGAGAAACTTCGCCGCGGCGGCGGTCGCGGGGGCGAGAACGTCGGCGACCGGCGTGCCGGCGAGAATGCCGGCCTCGGTCGCCTCGCTCACGAGTAACCGGTTGAAGCCCTTCGTCTGCCACTCGGTCGGGTGCGTCGCGCGCAGGGCCGACGCGAGGTGCAGGCCGAGGGCGACGCCGTGCAACTTCGCCCGGTCGAGGACCAGGATGTCGACGCCCTGGCAGGCGACGCCCTTGTGCGTCGAGTACGTCGGCGTGCGGCTCACCGGGGTGAACGCCACGCCGGGAATGTCGCGGGCGGCGAGGTCGGCGGCGAGCTTGCGCGCGTCGAGCCACGGCGCGCCGACCCACTCGAACGGCCGCTCGGTGCCGCGGCCGACGCTGACGTTGGTCGTTTCGAGCAGGCCGACGCCGGGGTAAACGAACGCCGCGGTGAGGTGCCGCATGTTCGGCGACGGGTTCCGCCACGGCAGGCCGGTCCGCTCGTGCGTGTCGCCACGCCGCCAGCCGGCGACGGCGACCACGTCGAGCTTCGCATCGAACTTGCGCTCGGCGTTGAACATCCGCGCGAGTTCGCCGACGGTCATGCCGTGCCGTAGCGGCAGGTCGTGGTAGGCGACGAACGACGACTTGTCGGCGTCGCGCATCGGGCCTTCGACGCCCAGGCCACCGAGCGGGTTGGGCCGGTCGAGGACCAGCACACTCGCGCCGACCTCCCTGGCACTTTCGAGGACGCCGCCGAGGGTGGCGATGTACGTGTAGAAGCGGCAGCCGATGTCTTGAATGTCGTACACGACGACACCGACGCCCTTCAACTGCGCGGCCGTCGGCCGGGTGCGGACGCCGTACAGGCTGTACACCGGCAGGCCGGTCTTGGCGTCGGTCGTGTCGCCGACCTTTTCATCGACCTCGCCGCGGATGCCGTGCTCGGGGCTGAACAGCGCGACGAGTTTGACGCCCTCGGCCGCGCTGAGCAAGTCGATGGTCGGCGTGCCGTCGATGGTCTTGCCGGTGTGGTTGGTCACCAGCGCGACTGTCTTGCCCTTCAACCGGGCGAACTTCTCGGCCCGCAGCACGTCGATGCCCGGCCGGCACTCGGCCGCCGGCGCGACTGGTGCGAAGGCCGCCGCGACGATCGTGGCGACCTGGCGGCGCAACTCGGTGACGTTGCCCTTGTCGTCCGGGTGGACGCGGTTGGTGAGGAGGATGACGGCGGTCTTCGAGGCCGGGTCGAGCCAAATCGAAGTTCCCGTGAAGCCGGTGTGCCCGTAGCCGTCGCCCTTGCGGAAGCCGTCGCCGCGCGGCGCGCTGAAAGCCGTATCGACGTCCCAGCCGCGCGAGCGCGACCCCGACGGCGGCACGGGCCGCGGTTCGGTCAGCAACTTCACCGTTTCCGGCTTGAGGACGCGGACGCCGTCGAGTTCGCCGTTGTTCAGCAGCATCCGGGCGAAGCGGGTCAGGTCGTCGGCGGTGCTGAACAGCCCGGCGTGCCCGGTGTCGCCCTTGAAGGCGAGCGAGCGCGGGTCGTGGACGACGCCGCGGATCACCTTGCCGTCGCGCAGGCCGGTCGGGGCGACGCGGTCCAGCGGCTTCGGCGCGTGCGACGTGTCGGTCATCTTGAGCGGGCCGAAGACGTTGGCCGCGGCGAACTCCTTGAGCGGTTGCTGGCCGAGAATCTCGACGAGGTGGCCCAACACCAGGAAGCCCACGTCCGAGTAGCGGAAGCGCGTGCCGGGCGGGGCTTCGAGCTTCAAGTTTGCTATCGCGGTCAGCGCGGCCGCGGGGCCGTCGGCGTAGTCGGCGAGGGCGTTGTCGGCGGTCAGGCCGGTCGTGTGCAACAGGCACTGCTCGACCGTGACGCCGGCCTTGCCGTTGGCGGCGAACGCGGGCCAGTGTTTCGCCACCGGGTCGGTGACGCTCAACTGGCCGCGCTCGACCAGCACCATCACGCACGTCGCCGTCGTGACCGGCTTGGTCAGTGAGGCCAGGTCGAAGATCGTGTCGGGCGTCATCGCCTCGGCGGTCGGTGCGACGGCACGCCTGCCGAACGCCTTGCGGTAGACGACCCGGTCGGCGTGGACGACGGCGACGACCGCGCCGGGGCAGCCCTTCTTCGCAATCGCCGCCTCCACGGCCGCGTCGATGCGGGCGGCGTCGAGGGCCTGGGCACCGACCGGGGCGGCCCCGAGCAGCAGGACGGCGAGGGCGAGGAGGCGCATCGACTTTACTCCAAGGTGGCGAGAAAGCCTTCCATCTCGCCGCGGGCGTGGTCGTTACCGGTCTGTTTCGCGGCCGCGATCCCGGCCCTCAGCATCGCCGCCGCGTCGGCTTCCCGGTCGAGCCGCATCAGCGCCTGCCCGGCTTGGAGGTACGCGGGCACGTAGGGCGGCTCGGCGTTCAGGGCGATCAGCTCGCGCAACACGGCCACGGCGGCCGCGTCGTCCCCCTGGCCGGCGTGCTCCATGGCCAGCCCGTACCGCAGGAAGGCGTCGGCCGGGTCGTCGGCCAGCATCGCTTCGAGTTGCGCCATCCGCGGCGTCTGGGGCATGAGTCCGGCTCCGAGGTTTGGGGGCACGCGTCAACGTATGCCGGGCGGCAAACCCGGGCAACCGGCGCGACCGCTACGCCCCGTGAACCCGGCGCGACGGGACGAACGCCCCCGCCCGGCACGACCTCCCCGGAATTCCCCCGGACCCGCCGGCCGGGGCGAACCCGCCGTCCAGCGCGGTTTGCGCCGAGTCCGAAGAAGGGACCATCGCACCACACGGACGGCCGCGGGCCAATCCCGGCCCGTTACTCTGGGGTCTCCATGCATCTCGCCACGCTGCTCCGCCGCCCGGCCCGCGCCGTCCTCGTCCTCGGCGCACTCGCCCTCCCGGCCACAGCCGCGGCGCAAGAAAAGGCCGGCCAGCGGCGGGACGAGTGGGTCGCGCTGGTGGACCGCGTCAAAGGGTCTGTCGTCAACATCCACAGCGAGCGCATGACCAGCGCGACCGCCGACGACGCCTTCCGGCCCGGCACGATGCAGCCGCAGCGGGTGAACGGCATGGGCACCGGCATCGTCCTCGACCCGCGCGGGTACATCGTCACCAACTACCACGTCGTGGACGACGTGCAGTCCCTCCGGTGCCGGCTCGTGGACGGGACGAGTTGCCCGGCCCGGGTGATCGCCATGGACAAGGAGTCCGACCTGGCGGTCATCAAGATCGACCCGCCCCGGCCGCTCCCGGTGTCCCCCTTGGGCACCGCCACCGACCTCATGCTGGCCGAGCGGGTCATCGCCATCGGCAACGCCTACGGGTACGAGGGGACCGTCACCCTGGGCAACGTCTCGGCCCTGAAGCGCGACGTGACGTTGAACAAGGAGGTGTCGTACAAGTCCCTGATTCAGACGCAAACGCCGATCAACCCGGGCAACTCGGGCGGGCCGCTGTTCAACAAGTTGGGCGAAGTGGTCGGGGTGAACGTGGCCATCCGGGCCGGGGCGCAGAACATCGCCTTCGCCATCCCCGTGGACACGATGATCGGCAAGGCCGCCGAGATGCTGAGCTTGAAGCGACGGCTCGGCGTCCGGCACGGCCTGGTCCTCGCCGACCTGCACGACCGCCCCGGCGAGGACGCGGCCCTCCGCCGGTGGGTCCGCGTCGCCCGCGTCGAGCCGGGCACGCCGGGGTTCGACGCCGGGTTCAAGCCGGGCGACGTGGTCGAGCAGGTCGGCGACCTGGCCACGGCCACGACCATCGACTTCGAGCGCGGCCTGATCGACCGGGCCGTCAACGCCGTCGTCCCCGTCCGCGTCCGCCGCGGCGACGCCCCCGGCGAGCCGACCGAGTTGAAGCTGACCCTGGCGGCCACCGGCACGACCGTGACCGCCTTCTCCCCCGTGACCGGCGACGCCGTCCAGCGTAAGCTCGGCCTGCGGATCGTGGCCGTCGGCCCGGACGTGGTGACGCGGATCGACAAGGCCCTGCGCGGCGGCCTGTACCTCGACGAGGTCGCCCCCGGCAGCAGCGCCGCCCGCGCCGGCCTGGCCAAGGGCGACATCCTCATCGGCCTACACCAGTGGGAATCGCTGTCCCTGGACAACGTCCTGTACGTGCTGAACCACAAGGACCTGGCCAGCTTCCACCCGCTCAAAGCCTACTACCTCCGCGACGGCAAACTCCGCGACACCGTCGTCACCCCGGACTGAGAGCGCGAGTTGCAGATCCGCCCGGTGGCCGGTACGATGCGCGGAGCATTCTCCACCGGCAGAGATGACGGAGTCGCCATGAGCCGCGAGTTCAGCGTTGTGATCGAGCGCGACGAAGACGGCTACTACGTCTGTTCCGTGCCCGCGTTGCCCGGCTGCCACACCCAGGCGCGGTCCCTCGACGAACTCATCGACCGCGTCCGCGAAGCCATCGCCTGGTGCCTGGAAGTCGAAGCGGAGGTCGCAGACTCGCTTGAGTTCGTCGGCGTCCAACGGGTGAGTTTGCCGGCGTGAGCCGCCGACTGCCATCGCTGACCGGCCCGCAAGTCATCGACGAGGACGGCGAGTGGGTCGTCCGCCAGTTCGTCGCGCCGGCCGACCTCGAACGGACGCCCGAGGAGTACGTCGCCCGGCACGGCCACTTACTCGGGGGGTTCTCGTTTCACCTCGACCACTTCAGCAACCCCGCGTTGGGGGCGTGGGTCCGCCGCGTGGGCGACCTCCTCGCCTCCGATGAGATGGTCGAGCAGTGTCGTCAGCAGTACCTGTCGCTAGCCGAGGCGGACGTGGCCCGGCGTCGAAGTGTTGAAGGATTATGACCGCGGAAGCACCACCGCTCACGTCGCCCTACCCCAGCAGGCCGGGGATGACTTTGCCCTCGGCGAGGGGGACGGTGCGGCCGATCGCGGTTTGTTGGATCTTGGCGAAGTTCACCCCGCAGGCGTGCAGGATCGTCGCGTGCAGGTCGCCGACGGTCACCGGGGTCTTCGACTTCTCGCCGCCGTCCGGGTCGGTCTCGCCGATCACCGTGCCGCCGCGGACCGGGCCGCCGGCCAGCGCGACCGTGAAGCCGTGCGGCCAGTGGTCGCGGCCGAAGGCGGCGTTCACTTGCGGCGTGCGGCCGAACTCCCCGGCGCACACGACGATGGTTTTTTCGAGCAGCCCGCGCTGCCGCAAGTCCTTCAACAACGCCGCCATCGCCGGGTCGAGAATCTTCAACTGCGAGGCGCACCCGGCGTGGTTGTTGGCGTGCGTGTCCCAGCCGGAGAGGGTCACTTCGACGCACCGGACGCCGACCTCGACGAGCCGCCGGGCCGCCAGACAGCCGCGACCGAACGCCGAGTCGCCGTACTCCTTGCGCAGGGCCGGCGGCTCTTTCGACACGTCGAACGCGGCCAGTTGCTCGGACGACATCATCTTGCGCGCGGCCTGCACCGTCTCCATGTGCCGGGTCGCGGTCGCCTGCCGCGCGCGGCCCTGGCGGAAGCCGGTCTCGAGCACGTCGAGGTGGCCCAACCGCTCGGCGTCGCGGTTCGCCGGGAGGAACGAGCGGGTGTCCGGCACGGGGCCGGCGGGGTCGTCGGACCGGAAGGCGTTGAACTCGTCGCCGAGGTAGCCGCCGCGCGTCGGCCACTGGCCGGGCAGGATGCTCACGTGCCGGGGGATCTCGACGCCGGCGACCGGGAGTTGGTGGCACAGGACCGCGCCGATCGACGGGTGGACCACCGTCGGGTCGGGCCGGAAGCCGGTCTTCACCGTGTACGTGCCGCGCTCGTGGTCGCCTTCCTTACTGGTCATCGAGCGGATCAGCGCGACCGACCCCATCTGCTCGGCGACGCGCTCCAGCCCCGGCGCGAGTTGCACGCCCTTGACGGCGGTGTCGATGGCCCCGGTGCCGGCGGCGATCCGCGTCCCGGGCTTGGGGTCCCAGGTTTCGAGCTGGCTCGGCCCGCCGTTCATCCAGAGCATGATGACCGAAGTCGGCGGCGTGCTCGCCTTCTCGGCCTGCCGGGCGAGCAGCGTGCCCAGCGGCGTCAGGTACGCCAGCCCGCCCGCGCCGGCGAGGCGCAAGAAGTCGCGGCGGTGGTGGGCGTCGTGCGCGGTTAGTGGTTCCACGAGAACTCCGTCGCGTTGATGAGGGACCACCACACGTCCTCGAACCGCTCGGACCGGCTCGCGTCCGTCTTGGTCACGAGGTCCGTGAAGTGGACCGCTTCGGCCGGCGTCGGCCGGCGGGTCAGGGTCATCAGGAAGGCGGCTTCGACGGCCGCCGCGTCGGTCGGGGCGAGTTGGGCCACGCGCAGGCTGGCGTTCAGCGCCGTCGGCTTGATGCGCTCGCGGACCACGTCGCCGTTCATGAGTAACAGGCGCTGCGGGATGGTGCCGCCGGCGTTGTCGAACTCGTCGTCCACGCGGTCGGAGTACCGCTCCAGGAACTGGGTCTGTTGGGTGTACCGGATCAGCCGCAAGAAAATGTGGGCCTGGGCGTCGTTGGTCGTCAGGGCCGCCGACTGCATGACGCTGCCGGACACCTGCTCCGGCCGCAGGCGGGTCACGGGGAAGGCGGCGTGCGCGCGGTCGTGGGCGTCGGTCAATTCGTGCGCTGCGCGGCTGTCCCGGGCGAAGGCGTCGCTCGCGGCGATCAGGCGGACGAGCCGGCGGAGGTCGTGGCCGTGGGCGGTGAAGTCGTCGGCGAGCAGTTGCAAGACCGCCGGCGGCGGGCCGTCGGTCTCGACGTTGTCCACCGGGGCGATCAGCGGCCGACCGGTCAGGAGCGCCCAGACGCGGTTGACGATCGCCCGGGAAAAGTAGGGGTTTCGCGGACTCGTCACCCAGGCGGCGAGTTGCTGCCGGCGACTCCCGCCGGCGGGGAGGGCGTCCGGGGCGTAGGGCACGCCGGGCGGGACGACGACCATCTCGTGCGTCTCCTTGTCCTCGACGCGGTACTCCTCCGGGTTGTTCGCCGGGCCGTCGTTCACGCCGCCGAGGCCGATCTGCGTCTGCCCGAAGTACGCCGAGAAGCCCTCAAAGTCGGTCTGCTTCCAGGCGGCGAACGGGTGGTCGTGGCACTGCGCGCAGTCGATGCGCAGGCCGAGAAAGGCCCGCGTCACCCGGCCGGCCAGCCGCACCGGGTCGGGCAGGTTGTTCATCTCGTTGCGGGCCGTGACGCTGACGAAGTTGGTCGCCGGCCGGTCGGTCCACAATCCGTTCGTGGCGATGATGTCGCGGACCAACTCGTCGTACGGCCGGTTCTTGTGCAACTCGTCGGACAGCCAGGCGACGTACCGGCGGCGGCGGAACAGGACGAACGGGCCGTCCTCCGTGCCGACCGTCATGCGGGCGAACCGCTCGGCCCAGTAGTCGGCGAACCGGCGGTCGGCGAGCAACTTGTCCAGCCACCACGGCAACTGCTCGCCCGGCGGCAGCGCCTCGAACTGGCGGACCTCTTCGAGCGACGGCACCGACCCGACCAGGGCCAACGACAGCCGGCGGGCGACGAGCAGGTCGGGCGCGGCCGGGGCCGGCGTGAGGTCCTCCGCGGTCCAGCCGGCGCGGACGGTCGCGTTCAACTGCGCCAGGGTCGTGCGGAAGGCCGGATCGACGTAGACGCTGTCCGGCGGCAGGGCGGCGGCGACCTTGCGGCGTTGCGGCAACAGGTTGGCCCCGAGCACGAAGAGGCCGCCGGCGAGGAGCGTCAGGAACAGGAGGTCGCGGCGGGTCACGGGGGAAGTCCTCGGGCGGGGCTGCCCGACTCTACCGCGCCGCCGGGCCGCGGGTTTCCGAAAACGGCCGCGCGGCGAAACCCGGCCGGCCGCGTGGGGTAAGCTCCGGCATGGCGACTACCACAGACCTTGAACCGACTTACTTCGCCACGGCGACGCCGCTGTTCGAGCCGATCTACGACGCCGCGCCCGTGGCCGAACGGTCCGCCTGGCCGGTCCGCGTCGGGGCTCTGGCGTTGAACGGGGCCGAGTGGGGCTTCGGCGTGCTGTCGCTGTTCGTCGGGCTGGCGATGCTCGCGGCCGTGCCGGTGTTGCAGTTCCTGAGCCTCGGCTACCTGCTCGAAGCCTCCGGCCGCATCTCGCGCAGCGGCCGGTTCCGCGACGGCGCGCTCGGCGTGCGACCGGCGGCGCGCGTCGGCGGGGTCGTCCTCGGCTGTTGGCTGTGGTTCTGGCCGGCGCGGTTCGCCGTCGATTACGCCGACTCGGCCGCCATCCTCGACCCGACCGACGCCGGCCTGACCGCCACCGGCTGGCACGTCGGCACGTTCCTGCTGGCTCTGGCCATCGGCCTGCACCTGACCCTGGCCACCCTGGCCGGCGGGCAACTGTGGCGGTTCGCCTGGCCGTTCAACTTCGTGACGTTGGCCCTGCGGGTCGCCCGCGGCCGCTTCTACGCGACGACCCGGGACGGCGCTTACGACTTCGTCGTCGGCTTGCGCTTGCCGTACCTGGGGCTGCTCGGCCTCAAGGGGTTCGTCGTCGGCTTCGTCTGGCTCGCGGTCCCGGCGACCTTCCTGGCCGTCGGCCTGCAACCGTTCCAGGTCGCCCCGGTCTTCGCCTTCCTGGGCCTGGCGCAACTGGCCCTGGTCGTGATGTACTTGCCGTTCCTGCAAGCCCGCGTCGGCCTGACGGGCAAGCTGCGGTCGGGCTTCGACCTGGTCGCCGTCCGCGACGACTTCCGGTACGCGCCGTGGGCGTTCGTCTTCGCCTTCACGGCGACGCTGGCGTTCGCGCTACCGTTGTACCTGTTCAAGATCGAGGTCATCCCGCGCGAGGCGGCCTGGCTGCCGGGGCTAGTCTTCGTCGCCTTCCTGGCCCCCGCGCGGTTGCTCACCGGGTACGCCCTCGGCCGGGCCAAGCGGCGCCGCGAGCGAACCGGCCGGCCGCGGCACTTCGTCTTCCGCTGGAGTGCCCGCCTGCTCTTCCCGCCGGTCGCCGGGGTGTACGTCCTATGGCTGCTATTAACGCCGTTCACGAGTTGGAACGGCGTGGCCAGCTTCTACGAACAGCACGCCTTCCTCCTGCCGATCCCGATCATCGCGTTTTGAAACTGGTTCGCGGCTCCGCCGAGTTTTCCGGCAAAATCGTCAAACGCGGTCGGCCGCGCGGCGGAAGTGTCCTAAGGTTGGGCACGTCCCGCCCCGGCCCCCGGGGGTGTCGCCGAGTCGCGCGAGCGGAGTTATGAGCCAGCAACTTCTGATCACCATCCCGGTCGCCGTCGGCCTCCTCGTCGGCCTCGGCATCTTGGGCTTCTTCACGCTGCGGAAGCGGAAGCCCAAGCGCTTCCGCGCCCCCCGCCGGTCGGGCAGTGGGGACATCGACGAGTACGAAGAATCGTTCGCCAACCGCCGCACGTCCGTCCGCCGGGACGGCGTCCCCGTGCAGGTCAACCTCACCTCGCCGACCTTGCGCGGCGGCCGGAACGACGGGTACGTCCTCGACCGCTCGACCGGCGGCCTGCGGGTCGCGGTCACGGCCGCCATCCCGGCCGGGACAGTCCTGCAAGTCCGCGCCGACAACGCCCCGGACACCGTCCCGTGGGTGACCATCCTGGTCCGCAGTTGCCGCGACACCGGGCCGCACTACGAACTCGGCTGCGAGTTCGAGAAGACCCCGCCGTGGAACATCCTGCTCCTGTTCGGGTGAACCCCGCGCCGGGTCACAGTTTCCCCAGCCGGTGCTTCAACAGCGAGAAGCGGCGGGCCGTGTCGGCGCGGCTCACGGCGATGCTCAGCGCCTTCTTGCTGCCGACGAGCGCGACGAGCTTTTTGCCGCGGGTCACGCCGGTGTAGATCAGGTTGCGCTGGAGCATGATCCAGTGCTGCGTGTGGACGGGGATGACGACCGCCGGGTACTCGCTGCCCTGGCTCTTGTGGATGCTCACGGCGTAGGCCAACTGCAACTCGTCCAGGTCCGAGAAGTCGTAATCGACCGCCTTCCCGTCGAACTCGGCGCTGACCACTTGCTCGACCGCGTCGATGGCCACGATCCGGCCGATGTCCCCGTTGAACATCTCGCGCTGGTAGTTGTTCTGCGTCTGCATGACCTTGTCGCCGGCCCGGAAGGTCGCCCCGTACCGCTGGACTTCGGCCTTGCCCGCCGCCGGGTTGAGCGCCTCCTGCAAGCGTTGATTGAGGTTCATGACCCCGACGACCGCCTTGTTCATCGGCGCGAGCACCTGGACATCGGTGACGCTGTTCAGGCCGAACCGGGCGGGGATGCGCGACTTGACCATCTCGACGATGCGGTCCACGACGACGTTCTCGTCGTCCACCTCGACGAAGTAAAAGTCCCCCCCGCCGCCGGCCGGGGCGCTCTCCGGGAGTTCGCCGCGGTTGATCGCGTGGGCCGCCTTGACGATCCAACTCGACCCGGCCTGCCGGTGGACGCGGTCGAGCCGCACCACGGCCACCGCGCCGGACTCGATCAGGTCGTTCAGCACGCTGCCCGGGCCGACGCTCGGCAACTGGTCGCGGTCGCCCACGAGGACCACACTCGCCCACGGTGGTACGGCCCGTAGGAGTTGGTTCATCAGCGCGATGTCGGCCATGCTGACCTCATCGACGACGAGCAAGTCGAGGTCGAGCGGGTGCTCCTTGTTGCGGCGAAACGTGCCGATGCCGGGGTCGAACTCGAGCAGCCGGTGGATCGTCTTCGCCTCGTGGCCGGTCGATTCGGCGAGCCGCTTGGCCGCGCGACCGGTCGGCGAGCACAAGCCGACGCGCTGGCTCTTGCCCAGGAAGATTTCGAGGATGGCGCGGACGATGGTCGTCTTGCCGGTGCCGGGGCCGCCGGTCAGCACGAGCAGTTTTTGGGTGACGGCCGCCTCGACCGCGTCGCGCTGCTTGTCCGCGAAGGCGATGCCCATGCGGGCCTCGACGAAGGCCAGCGCCGCGGGCAAATCGACGGCCGGCAGCGGGTGGACGCCGGCCCGCAGCAGGGCGACCGACCGGGCGACGCCGACCTCGGCCATGAACAGCGCCTTGAGGAACAAGAGCGTGTCGCACTCGCCGTCGTGGCCCTCGATCTTGCCGACCGAGTCGCGGACGATTTCGTCGGTGTACCGCAGGGCTTCGACGGCCGCTTCGATCGCCGCCGTGGGGATCTGGGTCAGGGCCATCGTCTGCTCGACGACGACCTCTTCGGGCACCCCGACGTGGCCGTTCGACGCGGCTTCCTGGAGGACGTGCCGGACGGCCGCTTGCGCCCGGTGCGGGGAGTCGCGCGGGATGCCGAGCTTCAGCGCGAGTTCGTCGGCGGTGCGGAAGCCGACGCCCCAGATGTCCGTGCTCAGGCGGTAAGGGTTCGACTTGACCTGCTCGACGGCGTTCTCCCCGTAGGTCTTGTAGATGCGGACCGCGCGGGCCGTGCCGACGCCGTAACTGGCGAGGAAGGCCATGATGCGGTGGACGTGCTTCTGCTCCTGCCAGCCGGCGCGGATGCGCTCGATCCGCTTCGGGCCCAGCCCTTTGACCTGCGTCAACTGGGCGGGCGACGCGTCGATCACGTCGAGGGTGAGGTCGCCGAAGACCTCGACGATTTTCCGGGCGTAGGTCGGCCCGATGCCCTTGACCAGGCCGCTGCCGAGGTACTTGACGATGCCCTCGGCCGAGTGCGGGGGGGTCGATTTGAGGTCGGCCGCCTTGAACTGCAGGCCGTGCTGGCGGTCGTTCGCCCAGTCCCCGGTCGCCTCGACGTACTCGCCGGCGAGGACTTGCGACAGGTGCCCGACGACGGTGACGAGGTCGCGGTGCCCCTTGGCCCGGACCCGCAGGACACAGTACCCGTTGTCGAGGTTGTGGAACGTAATCCGCTCGACAACCCCCGTGATCGCGTCGGCCATGCGGTCAGCGTACCGCGCCGGTCTACAATGTCGCTACCTCGGAGTGTTCGCCCATGACGTTGACGCTGGTCCGCAAGCTCCTCAAAGACGTGCGCGGGGCGTTCGTCGCCGTCGCCGTCATCCTGTTTTTGTTCTCGACCTTCTGGGTCAAGGTGGCCCAGCGGGTGACCACCGAGATCGCGCCGTTCTTCAACGCCCTGGGGTCGATCCAGGGCGTGCCGAAGGAGGCGTTCGACGAAATCCTGTTCAAGGGGCCGGGCAAAATCTCGCAGGCCGTGATGGGCGGGGCGGAGATCAAGTTCGACCGCCCGAACGACTTCCTGGCCGTCGAACTCCTGCACCCCGTGGTCATCATCCTGGGCTGCCTGTGGGCCGTCGGCCGGGCCGGCGGGGCGGTCGCCGGGGAACTCGACCGAGGGACGATGGAACTCCTCCTGTCCCAGCCGGTCCCGCGGAACCGCCTGATCCTCGCGCACTTCCTGGTCGATTGCCTGGTCATCCCGGCGCTCTGCCTGACGATCCTGGCCGGCACGCAACTCGGCCTGTACCTGGTCGGCGACTTCACGGTCGATTACACCTCGCTGAGCAAACTCCCGCCGGCCTTCCAGAGCTTCGTCAAGGCCGGCCCGCCGACGCTGGAGGTCTCGGCCGAGCGGCAGGGGCTGGCGATCCTGAACCTCGCGGCGCTGCTCTTCGCCACGAGCGGCCTGGCCATCGCCGTGTCGGCCGTGGGACGCAACCGCTGGCGGTCGCTGGGCGTGGCGACGCTCGCCGGGGTCGGCATGTTCACCGTGAACGTGATCGGCCAACTCTGGGAGTCGGTCGCGTTCGCCCGCCCGTTCACCGTCTTCTTCTACTACCAGCCGCAGAAAATCTGGCTCAAGAACGAGTGGCTGGTCGATTTCGGCGAAGCCTTCACGCCCGGCCGGCCGCTCCTGGAAGTGCCGGTGTTGGCGGTCCTGTTCGGGGCCGGCCTGGCCGGGTACGCGCTCGCCCTGGTCGTGTTCACCCGCCGCGACCTGCCCGCGCCGCTGTGACCCCCGACCCGGGACGCAGGAACGCACCGCCCTTCCGACGGCCGCGCGGGTTTGTTACGATGGGTCGCATTCCTACTCCCCCTGGCTGGACCGGTCATGGCCCGCTCGATGACGTCCCCCGATCAACTGTTCCGCACCGCCCGCACCGCCTGGGGGCTGCTGAGTAAGTTGTCGCCCCTGCCGCGGTACGCGATCATGGCCGCCGTGTTCGTGGTCGGCCTCGGGGTGCTCGTCGTCGTCCGCCCGCCGGCCGTGTTCGGGCCGGAGCCGACGCCCGAAACCGCCGCCGCGACCGGGCTGAACGCGGACGGGTCGGGCACCTTCTTCTTCGCCTTCTGGAACGTCGAGAACCTGTTCGACGACAAGGACGACAAGCGCCGCCCGGTGGACGAGGAGTTCGACAACCCGTTCGCCGACAACGACAAGATGCGCCAGGAGAAGCTCGACCACCTGGCCGACGTCTTCCTGGCCATGAACGGCGGCCAAGGCCCGGACGTGATCGCGTGCTGCGAGGTCGAGAGCGTCCGCGCCGCCGACCTGCTGAAGGCGACGCTGAACAAGCACCTCGACGACGCCAAGGCCGACCCCAAGTTGAAGTACACCCAGGTCGTCATGAAGAACCTGGACGCCGGCCGGCACATCGCCCCGTGCCTCATCACCCGCCTGAACGTGTCCCACGGGTTCACCCGCCTGCACGGCGGCAACCTGCGCATCCTCGAAGGCCGCCTGTTCGTCAACGGCCACGAACTCATCATCATTGCGTCGCACTGGACCTCGCAGCTCAAGCAGCGCGACGGGAGCGACGGGGACTCGGGCCGCGAGAAGTACGCCGACATCATTTACTCGCTCGTCGAGCGGACCGCCGAGAAGAACCCGAAGGCCGACTTCCTGATCTGCGGGGACTTCAACGACACGCCCGATTCGGACCCCGTGGTCAAGGGCCTGCACGCGACCGGCGACCGCACCAAGGTGAAGCCGACCGACCGCCAGCCGCAACTCCTCGACCTGCTCGCGGGCAAGAACCCGGCAAACTTCGGCACGATCTGGTACGGCGGCAAGCCCCTGATCTACGACCACATCTGCGTCTCCCCGGGGATGCTCGACGGCGAAGGTTGGGCGGTCGATCCGGACAGCGTGCAGACGTACACGAAGGGCCTGACGCGGGGCACCCGCCGCGAGCCGTGGCGGTTCGGCAACCCGAACTCCGCCCCCGTCGGCGGCCGCGGCTACAGCGACCACTTCCCCGTGACCGTGACCCTGAAACTCGCCCCGAAGAAAGTCGCCGACAAGTAACGCATTGATCCGCCGAACACGCCCACCGGATCGCCATGACCAGCGGGCACGTTCTCGAACTTTCGAGTCTTCCGACCCGCCACCCGAAGTGCGGGGCCGCGCTCCTACACCAGTGCGGCCCGTCCTTGATCGTGCGGCTATCAATTGACCCGACCCGGCAGTCGTCGGGTATCATGTGGAGAGACGTGACCGTTGACTGGGTCGCTGAGCCGAACGGCGTTGAAGCGGTTCAACACGTTCGCGCTCTCGGTTGGTCAGAGATGCCGAAGGCGTGGGACGACGTACTCGTCCAATGGCCCATCGGGATATCGCCTCACGAACTCACCGAGAAAGCTGCGATTGCCGCGATGGCACTCCTCATTCACGATCTGGCTCAAGGAGAGATCGTCAGAGTTCTGCCGATCGGCAGCGGAGGGGATTACCTCATCGAAGTGGCAGGAGCATCGGGACAAGTCCAGGTGGAATGCAGTGGCGTCTTGATCGACAGAACTGGCGCGGAGTCGCGGAGCCGATTGTCTAAAAAGAAAGTCCAAGTCCTCAAAAAATGCACCGCTGGATTCGCGTCAGTGACGACGTTTTCACACACCCAAAACGAAGTGGTTCATAGCCACCTCCACGCGGTGTGTCGAGAACCGCAGGAGCAGAAGCCCCGGAAGGCGAGGCGACAATGAGCGTCCAAACTGCGGACTACAGCACTGCAGCAATGCAGGCGTCTGCCGAAGGCCAAATGGCACTGGTCACCGGAGACGTTGTGCTGGCCAAGGCCAAGTACGCCGAAGCGGGCGATTACCTCCGCCGGGACATCGCCCGACTCCGCAAAGCCCCGGAAAAACACCTCCAACAGTTCCTCGCGGCGACCCAATACTACAAAGGTGGCCACTACCAGCGCGCGTACGACATGGCGAAGCGGATCGAAGCCAAGTTCCTGCCGCATCACGTCGGCGAATTGCTCGATCAATTTCTCAAAGATGCGAAAGCCCGATCTGCTCCTGATTACGAGAAGCGGACAAGAACACTGCTCTACAAATCGTGGGCAGCAGAAAAGCCGGCAGAAGTCCTGGCACTACTCCAAGACCACCCGTATCTCTTGGATTCAGGCGGTCTGTCGTTTATGCGGGCAGTATCCTGTGAGAACATGGGCCACTTCCGCGCTGCCGCCCTCTTTTATAAAGCTGCCCTGCGACACGTACCGTCAGAGATCGAACTGCTTGCAATGTCGATTGCTTGCCCCCTGGACCTGGCGACTCATGGGCGACTCGCAGATGCCTCGAAATATTCGGGCTATCAAGTCGAACTCGTTCCCCACCCGATCACTTTCATTACGGCGTCGATTATCGGCTGGCATCAATCACAAGCAGCAGCCTCGTCAGTCCGTGACAATATTCTCAAGCAACAGATGGAGCACCTAAAGCAGGCATGGAAGGGATACGAACATTTGCCAACCTCCGAACAACAGCATCATGATATGCAGCCATATATGGCTTTCGGTTTGGTGGCTGGTGCGCACACTGCTTTGGAGCTGGGTGATTTGACCCGTTCGAGAGTTCTGTGCGAAATTGCTATTCGGCTTGCTCCAAATACACCCGGGCCTTGGACGATACGAGGTCTGGTTAACGAACCATCTGAAGAGGCAATTTCAGACTTTAAGAAAGCAATTTCCTTTCCCAATGCTGGTCACGTTCCGTACGCGAAACTCGCTCAGGATGCCTGGAGGCGGAGAGACATTTCTGCAACGATGAAGTACTGCGAGGCAGCCTTAACTCGCAACTCGAAATCAGGAGTCGCAGGCACACTTTACGGGTGGATTGCAGCGTGCAAGTCCGTTCTCGGATCGCCACACAGCGAGGTGAACGCCCTGTATAAAAAATCCCTTTCTCTCGTTCCTGAAGACTCTGAAATTCAGCTCAATTACAAGGCTTATCTCGAGCGGACTGAAGGAGTAAATTGGCACCCTAAGCTGAACACCGATCTGTCCAAAGTCGCATCCCGAGAAATCGTACAGCAAAGTGAATTGCAGTTCTCTCAGCCGAGTAGAACGACGCCAAATATCGAACGCATTCTACAGACCGCGTAGTTTCGCCGGCCGGCTTCGCCCTGAGAAAGAGAATCGATGACGACTGCTCCGCCCAACGTCCGCTTCCCCGGTTTGTCCCCTGCCGAGGTGGTGGCGAACCGGGCGGAGTTCGGGGCGAACGTGCTCACGCCGCCGAAACGCGACCCGTGGTGGGTGCTCTGGTTCGCCAAGTTTGAAGACCCCGTCATCCGCATTCTCGTCGTCGCCGCGGCGCTGCAAATCGCCGTCGGGGCGTACAAGGGCGAGTACGTCGAAGGGCTGGCCATCGTCGTGGCCATCTTGTTGGCGACGACGATTGCGTTCGTCAACGAGTACCAGGCCGGCCGCGAGTTCGACGTGCTCAACCGCGTCAGCGACGACGTGCCGGTCAAGGCGATCCGCGGCGGCGAGTTCGTCACCGTACCGAAGCGCGACCTCGTCGTCGGCGACGTGATCCTCGTCGAGATCGGCGAGGAAATCCCGGCCGACGGTGTCGTCCTGGCGGCGGTCAGCTTGAGCGTCTCCGAGGCATCGCTGACCGGCGAGGCGGGGCCGGTCGAGAAGGGGCCGGCGTCGCCGGGCGACCCGCCGGAGCAAGAGGACGCCTACCCGCCGCACCAGGTGTTGCGCGGCACGCTCGTCGCCGACGGCCACGCCGTGGTGCGGATTGACGCCGTGGGGGACGCGACGGAACTCGGCCGGCTCGGCCAGAAGGCGGGCGAAGAGTCCGGCGAGACGACGCCGCTGAACGAGCAACTCGACCGCCTGGCGAAGGCGATCGGCGGGGTCGGCCTGGCCGTCGCCGGGGCCACCTTCTTCGCGCTCGTCGCCCGCGTCGCCCTCCGCGGCGAACTCCAGTTGACGGTGCAGCAGTGGGCATTCGCGGGCATCCTGCTCGCCGGCCTGGCGGTCGGGTTGCACCGCGTCTGGCTCAAGATTCTGCTCGAAGGGCTGGGCGCGTTCGGCGTCCGCGTGACCGTCCCGGAGGTGCTGGCGGAGGACACGCTGGCCCGGTGGGGGGTGGCGCTCGCGCTCGGCGTCGCGGTCTTCGGCGCGGGCCTGGCGGCGGCGTACCTCGGCGGCGGGGTGCCGGGCGACCCGGCGGACTGGATGCCCCGGGCGGCGGGGTCGGCGCTACTGAACGCCTTCATGGTCGCCGTCGTGATCATCGTCGTCGCGGTCCCGGAGGGGCTGGCGATGAGCGTGACCCTGAGCCTGGCGTACAGCATGCGCAAGATGACGGCGCAGAACACGCTCGTCCGCAAGCTGCACGCCTGCGAGACCATCGGCGCGGCGACCGTGATCTGCTCGGACAAGACGGGGACGCTGACGCAGAACCGCATGACCGTGGTCGAGGCGAACGTCCCCGGGGTCGCGGCCGCGACCGACGCGATGGCCGTCAACAGCACGGCGCACCTCAGCCGCGAGGGCGGGGGCCTCACGGTCCTCGGCAACCCGACCGAAGGGGCGATGCTCGTCTGGCTGGCCGGTCAGGGGGTCGATTACCTGGCCGCCCGGTCGAAGTTCGCGGTGACGGCCCAACTGCCGTTCAGCACCGAGCGCAAGGTCATGGCGACGGCCGGCCGGGACGCCGCCGGCCGCACGGTGCTGCACGTCAAAGGTGCCCCCGAGGTCGTGCTGGCGGCCTGCGACCGCGTCCTCCGCGGCCCCGAACCGACGCCGCTCACCCCGGCGGACCGCGACGACATCGCCGCGAAGTTGACCGGGTGTCAGGCGCGGGGGATGCGCACCATTGGACTGGGCTTCCGCGAAGGGGTCGGGGCCGACGCCGACCTGGCGGGCGAACTCCACGGCCTCGTCTGGCTCGGCTTCGCGGCCCTCGCCGACCCGGTGCGGCCCGAAGTGCCGGAGGCCATCGCCGCCTGCCGGCGGGCGGGGATTCGCGTCAAGATCGTCACGGGGGACACGCCGGACACGGCCCGCGAGATCGGCCGGCAGATCGGCCTGCTCGACGGGACCGAGCCGCCCGGCCGCGTCCTGACCGGCCGCGCCTTCGCCGCCCTGGGCGACGCCGACGCGGCGAAGGCCGCCCAGGAACTCCTGGTCCTCGCCCGCGCCCGGCCGCTCGACAAACTGCGGCTCGTGCGGCTGCTCCAGGACCAGCGCGAGGTCGTCGCCGTGACGGGCGACGGGACCAACGACGCGCCGGCCTTGAACCACGCCAAGGTCGGCCTGGCGATGGGGATCACCGGCACCGCCGTCGCCAAGGAAGCGGCCGACGTGGTGCTCCTCGACGACAGCTTCGGCAGCATCGTCACGGCCGTCAAGTGGGGCCGCGGGCTGTACGAGAACATCCAGCGGTTCATCCTGTTCCAGCTCACCATCAACGTCGCCGCGCTGGGGCTGGCCCTCGCCGGGCCGTTCGCCGGGGTCAACTTCCCGCTGACCGTGATGCAGATGCTCTGGGTCAACCTGATCATGGACACGTTCGCCGCGCTCGCGCTGGCGACCGAGCCGCCGACCGACCGCGTGCTGAACCGGCCGCCGCGCCGCCCGGAGGACTTCATCGTCACCCCGGCGATGGCCCGCCGCGTCGTCGGCACCGGCGGCGCGTTCCTGGCCCTGATGCTGGGCCTGCTGCTGGTCATGCCGCGCGGCCCCGGTGGCGAACCGGAGACGGCCGAGCACCGCGAGTGGCTGACGTTGTTCTTCTGCGGGTTCGTGCTGTTGCAGTTCTGGAACCTGTTCAACGCCCGCGCGTTCGGCACCGGGGGGTCGGCGTTCGCCGGGCTGGGCCGCAACCCGGCCTTCCTGCTCATCGCCGCGGTCATCCTGGGCGGCCAGATCCTCCTCGTGCAGTTCGGCGGCGAAGTCTTCCGCACCGTGCCGTTGACGGCCGGGCAGTGGGTCGCGCTGGTGGCCGTCACGTCGCCGGTGCTGATCGTCGGCGAGTTCGCCCGGTTCGTCGGCCGGTTGCGGCGGTAGGGCCGAGGTCGCGGAGCGTGCCCTCGATTCCGTCGAACGCCACAGGCTTCGCCAAGGTTTTCGGCTCCGCCGCAGGCGACTCGTGTTAGCCCGACGCGCTAGTGAGGGTCGAGCGGTCGAGGGCAAGGTAGTCGTCGATGACCGCACGGCCGACGACCGCGAACATCGTCCACGACCCATCGACCCTCGCTAGCGCGTCGGGCTAACACGAGTCGCCTGCGGCGGAGCTGAAAACCCGCGTCCAGCCACAACGGGTGTTCCGCTACAACGACTCGAACTCGGCTCTTAACGAGGGGCGCATGGAATTCACCACCGAAGAACTGCTCGAAGCGATCGACAAGGTCGTCCGCGAACTGCTCGACTTGCACGACGTGACGGAGCCGCCGGTCGATGCGGTCGCGCTCGTGACCGACGAGTTCGAGTACGTCACCCGGGAGGCCGAGCCGGAGGACGACGAGCCGCAGCAGGGCCGGTTCGGGCCGCGGCCGCCCGGCAGCAGTGGGCGGGGCCGGCGGCGCGAGGTCGTGTTCAAGCCCGAGCAGTCGGACGAGTCCCGGCAGGCGGCGTGCGCGCGGGCGTGCGCGAAGGAACTGATCCCGCGCGTGCTGCACCGGTTGGGCATCACCGTCACGCCCGACAACCGGCCGGCGACGGCGCAGATCGTCGGGCTGATCGCGCCGCGCATTCTGTTGCCCACGAAGTGGTTCGACCGGGACGCGCGGAAGGCCGGGTACGACCTGTTCGCGCTCAAGGACCGCTACCCGACGGCCGGGTACGAACTGCTCACGCTGCGGCTGCTCGACCTGGAGGAGCCGTGCGTGATCACGGTCGTGGACGACGGCACCATCGGCACGCGGCGCAGTAATCGCTACGGGGTGTCCAAGACGCTGCACGAGGCGGAGCGGCGGTGCCGGGAGAAGGTCGCCGAGGAGGACGAGCCGCAGAAGGTGCGGTTCGACGGGTGGACGTGCTGGGGCTGGCCGATCCCGGGCGGGGCTTTCCGGCGAATCATTTTGCGGAGTCTGCCGGACGAGTTATAATGCCGGCTGACGTGAGACCCGGCGGCGTGCCTCCTTCTCAGTGATGGGGCGAGTTGGCCGGGCGTTTTCATGCCCGAACCCCCGGACTTCTTCCGGCGGAACGCGGCGTGTGGCTTTTGACCCGACCTCCGGGTACGACCCGGAGAAGGAGCGATCCGCGATGTCAGACGATCGGATCCCGATGACCCGCGAGGGGTACGACAAGAAGAAGAAGCAACTCGACCTGATGAACGGGCACGAGATGATCGAGTTGACCAAGCGGATCGCCACGGCCCGCGAGTTGGGCGACCTGGGCGAGAACGCGGAGTACCACGCCGCCCGCGAAGACCAGGGCATGCTCCAGGCCCGCATCAACCAGCTCAAGGACCAACTCTCCCGCGCCGAGATCGTCGACAAGGACTCCCTGCCGACCGACAAGGTCGCCTTCGGCAGCCGCGTCCGGGTCGTGGACCTGGACACGAAGGAAGAGGAGACGTTCGACCTCGTCGGCCCCGGCCAGGAGAACCCGAGCACGAACCGCATCCTGACTTCCAGCCCGGTCGCGCAAGGCCTCGTCGGCAAGAAGAAGGGCGAGACGGCGGAGATCCCCGTGCCCAGCGGCCTGATCCACTTCAAGATTCTCGAAATCACCCCGGCCGACCTGTAACGCGCCGCGGAACCGGTCGGGCACGATTTTCGCTCCGGGCGGACTGGATATCGTGCCGATAGTTTAGTACAGTTTTGTGCAACCGTGTCCGCGTCACCGGAACCATCGGCCCCGACACTCGGGGCCGGCAGACTGGCAGGTCCGCCGTGGGCGACAGTCAACTCCCGAGCATTCACCTCGAAGGCACGCCCCGCCGCCAGGACTACCGCGCGGCCCGCGACCGCCTCCGCGGCGCGTGCGGCGACTTCACACTGGCCGGCCACCCGGACGACCTTCCCCTCGGCCACGCCGCCCTCGACGCCGACGCCCCGACCCTCGCCGGCCCGCCCGCCACGCACTACGCCTACTTCTTATCCGACGGGTCGAAAGAACACGCACTCAAGCTCGGCATCAACACCGTCGGCCGGTTGAGTACGAACACCGTCGCCATCCCGGACGAACACGTCTCCCGGCGGCACTGCGCGATCGTGATCCACCAGGACGGCCGCATCGAACTGCACGACGTGGCGTCGAAGAACGGCACGCTCCTGAACGGCCAGCGCATCCCCGCCCCGTCGCCGCTCCGGGCGGGCGACGTGATCACGCTGTGTACCCGCCGCGTCACCGTCGTCGCCCGCGCCCTCTGTGACCCCCTCGACGGCCTGCTCTAACCGGGGGGCACCAGTGCCCGTATTCCTCGTCGAACCCGCCCGGCGCGCGGGCCGTCGTGAAACGCCGCCGCCCCGGGAGGGTGTCCCGGGGCGGCGGATCGGCACAGGGTCGCGCGGACGACGGGGATGGACTTCGACTGCTCGTCGTCGGGCTCGCGGCCGGGGGTTTGAGGGGAACCCGCCGGTGGCCGCGAGGCGTTCACTTGCCGCATAAACTTTAATCGCCCGCCGCAGCCGGTCCTAGCGGAATGCCGCCGCGGCCGAGCGGAATGACGAGAATTTTCGGCCGTCACCCGGCCGGCGTTGCGACCGGCTGACGCCCCGTTGCCGCCGGTTAGCGCCGCGGCCGGCACAGCGCCCAGAGGCCGCCGAGGACGAGGACGTCCCCGATGACGTGGAACGGCACGACCCAGACCGCGTCCGGGGCGTCGAGGATGCCGCTGTTCTCGAAGCGGACGGCGAACTCCTTGCCCCGCCCGGCCGTGTCGGTGCTCAACTGTCCGGCGAGGGCGGCCCACGACTTGAGGATGTACAGCAGCGCGAGCAGGTGCGTCCAGGCGAAGAAGGCGAACCCGGTGAGGAACAGCCAGACGGCCCGCCGGTCGTCGCGCAACGGCCGCACCACCGCGAACAGGGCGAGCACGGCGAACGCGGCCGCGGCGTACACGTACCAGGCGGTCAGCAGCATGTCCCACCGCTTGAAGGTCTGGTCGAGCAGGGTTTGTTCGTTCATCGCGGTTCTCCGTTGGCGGGGCGGCGGGGTGCTTCTTATGGTGTAAGGATTCCCCCCGTTCGCCCACTGGCCCGACGCCCATGATCGCCCCCACCCCGTTCGCCTGGCGCGGCGTCCTCGCCGCCGTCATCGTCGCCCTGACCGCCGCCGCGTACCTGACCGCGGGGGACGTGTCGCCCCGCCTCCAGTCGCTGTTCGGCGTCGGCGCGTTCCTCCTCGTTGCCGTGCTCTTTTCGGCCAACGTGCGGGCGATCAACTGGCGGGTCGTGGCCACCGGCATGGCCCTGCAAGTCGGCCTCGCGCTGGTCATCCAGAAGGTGAAGCCGGTCTACGACGCCTTCGACGCGGTCGGCAACTTCGTCCAGAAGTTCCTGTCGTTCACGGAGCAGCCGACGAACACCCTGTTCGGCACCGTCTGGCCGCACCCGCCGCTCGCGCTCATCATCCTGCCGACGGTCGTGTTCGTCGCCTGCGTGTTCACCGTGCTGTTCCACCTGCGCGTCTTGCAGGGCGTCGTCTGGGTGCTGGCCAAGGGGATGGTCCTGCTCATGGGCCGCCGCGGGGTCAGCGGGGCGGAGACGCTGTCCGCCGTGGCCAACGTCTTCATGGGCCAGACCGAGGCCCCGCTGATCGTCGCCCCTTACGTGTCGAAAATGACCCGCTCGGAGTTACTCGCCATCATGATCGGTGGCATGGCGACCATCGCCGGCGGGGTCATGGCGATCTACTTGCAGATGGGCGCGGCGGCGGTGGCCCTGCTGGCGACGAGCGTCATGGCGGCCCCGTGCGGGCTGTACGTGTCCAAGATTTTGATCCCCGAGACCGAGGAGCCGGCCACCCGCGGCACGTTGAAAACCGCCCAGGAGGCCCCTTACGCCAACGTCATCGACGCCGCCGCGTCCGGCGCGTCCGAGGGGATGAAGTTGGCGATCAACATCATCGCCATGCTGATCGCGTTCACCGCCCTGATCGTCATGTTCGACTACTTCCTGGCCCAACTCGCGTACTTCGGCCCGCGGCTCGAAGGCATCTCCCTGCGGTGGATTTTCGGCCACGTCTTCTCGCCGGTCGCGGTCCTCATGGGCGTCGAGGCGGCGGACGTGCCGAAGGTGGCCGAGTTGCTCGGCATCAAGCTCGTCGGCAACGAGTTCCTGGCCTTCGAGCAGATGACGAACAACTACAAGCCGGGCATGACTAACGGCATCTCGGAGCGGTCCTACGCCCTGGCCACCTACGCCCTGACGGGGTTCGCCAACATCGGCTCGATCGGCATCCAACTCGGCGGCATCGGCAGCCTCCCCCGCGACCCCGCCGACCAGCAAAAGCTCCGCGCCCGCCTGGCCAAGCTCGGCCCGACGGCCCTCCTCGGCGGCTTCCTGGCGACGCTCATCAACGCGGCAATCGCGGGGGTGATTCTGTAATTTGGCGAGCCGGAAGCGTCAGCGCCCGGAGTTTTGCACGCGTCAAGACCTCCGGGCGCTGACGCGTCAAGACCTCC
>JANYHV010000316.1 GCA_025362195.1 Fimbriiglobus sp.
CCGTCGCGGTGTTCACGGAAGCTGACACCGCGACGGCGACCGAGGGCGACGGGCTGACCGGTCGTGCGGCCGCGTCATCCTTCGAGCCGGAGGGAGTCCTGAGCGGGGGTTCACCTTAACGCCCGAGGCGACGCGAACCGCGCCGTGGAGACTGTCCCCTGCCACGCTTTGAGGTCTGGGGCGGGAGGGTGTGGGAACCGAAGGGTTCCCGCAGAGGTGAGGCTTCGGGACAATTACGCATCTGGCACAGCAGCACGCAGATGGAGAAGTTGCGCACGCGACACCGCCCCCAGATGCCAGGTCAAACTACCGCTCGCAACCACTCCGAGTTCACCCTCGTCGTGACAAGCATGGGGCGTAACAGCCCCTCCATTCGCGTTTGCAACTCGTTAACTTGTTGGTCGGTGAACTCGGGGTCGATCGCGTGCGTGCCCGCGTTGAAGGAGTTGGAGAAGCCGATCACTGCGGCCACGTCCGCGTTCGGGAAGACGCTGAAGCTCCCGCTCAGGCTACAGGTGATGAAGAGCAGCCGTGCCCGTCGAGTCGGCTTCGCCTTTCCCTGAGGCCCTCGTCGGGTGCGAGGCTCCGCAACAGGTGCCCGAACAACTCGCGTTAGGATGTCGTGAAGTGCCGGACGTAGTCCGGCCTCGGCCGTCGAAGGACGAGCGTGCCCCCGCGAAAACTGTTACGAGCAGTGGATTGACCGTCGCCACCAGTTCCGTCAACTCGTCGCCCGCCCCGGCGGCAAACTCACTTTGGACGGCGGCCTCGCCAGCGGACTCCGTTGACCGTTCAGGCAGGCCGAACGTGGCCGCGACCAGCGCCGACTGGTTCAGGCACTCCACGGCCGCTAGCTCTGTTAGCGAGTACGCCAGGTCTTGAGTATCGAACTCACGCGATAGTGCCTGCCTCGACCGAGTGGACGCATCCCGTGAACGTTCCCGCCCGGCTACCCCGCAGCGACTTGCCGTCCACGGTGATGTGCCACAGCCCGAGCGTCGCGTTCGTGTCGGCGATCAACGCGGCGAAGACCTGGCGGTCGAGGGCGCAGAAGACGCGGTAGATCGTGTCATGGCTAGGGAGGCCGGTGGGCAGAGTGAGTAAGCATAGTAGCCACGCTTCGCGCGCTTCGGTGAAGGTCTCAACCTCCTCGAAGGTGGTGGCCCTCGAGAGCGTCACGGTCAGGGCGATGACGGAGATATCGTCGAGGCGGCGCTTCCGAATACGCGGGACGCATGGGTCCACCAGGCCGGCGAGGAAGTCAATCAGCGTCCGCAGACCCACGCGAGAGTCTCCTAAGAATTCGCCACGACACCCCCAAGCTCTAACCAGCGACAGTCCAGCTACTTAAGATGCACTGGGCCTGCCTGAGTGACGGCGTAAGCGCATAGATGACACGGGTCACACTACCTGTTTATTTCGCCTTCTGAGCGAAGGCGACTACGGAGCCGGAAGTGAGAAATGCAAGTCCTCAGCGGCGACAGGGGGTTTTACTCCCAGCAACAGCCATGTGGCGTAGCATGCAGCGTATGCAACTGTTTCAGATACAGTGTGAAGTACATGTCCTTCAATTATATATATGCATATATCGCAGATACGTACTTCTAGTTGGCACTTCATATTGTTATATGCATATATACAGCCGTAAATTGCTGCGCGACGATAATCGTCGCAAACCGGCCCATAGGCAGCATTTTGACCGTATGCTTCTTTAAGCCAGTCAAATGCGTCATCTGAAACAACAGGAGAATCTACGTCCAGGCACGAAATATTGTAATTTACGCCAAGCATCGCCTTGGCAGAGTACAGGCCTTTCTTATAGGTGAACCACTGGATTGTGCATCAAGCGATGGGTTTTGAAACAACTTCACAGGCGAGGGAGGCGTACTTCTCGATCTTGCGAACCGGCACTAGCCGAGCCTATCAAGATCAGTGAATTCTGACACAGAGGGTAGGCTCTAAGGATCGGCTCAACCACCCGAAAGATCGCCTCGGCATCGGGTCCGCACAGGAACAGCGTCACTACTTCCGGGCCGAACTCGTTGCCGTCGCACTTTCCCACGCCGGTTTGACTAAGAACCTCATCGAGTTGGTCCTCCAGGTCGCACAAGTCGTACTGCTTGTAGACCTCGGCCGGCAGACTTCTCCCGTCGAGGTGGACTAACAGAGTTTGTCCATAAGTATCCCCCACCCTCGCCCCCTTCACTCAGATAAGACTCGAAACAAGGCACCTGTAGGCCGACGCTACCTACCGCACAGCAGCCTCACTCGTTCATTGGCAACACTTTGAGAGCCTTCCGCAGCCGGATCACCTCGCCTATCACCATATCGTAAGGTATCCAGATCGTACTTGCTTATCTTTTCAGCCGTTGCACCTTCAGTTAGTTTCTTGCCCTCAGCTTGCAACCTCAAAATTTCCTCTTGAATCTGTTTTTGTTGGGCCTCTGGAAGGAGTCGCTTTTTAGAATCCTTGTAAGCGCTACCTGAATCTTTGCTCCGAGCTTCTATGGCATTCTCAAGAGAATCTTTACCGTACTTTTGGATTGCCGCTTCTTTGGCGTGTTGCTCCTGTTATTTAGAAAACCCTTTCCTTTTATTCCGGTAAGGTCAACTTCCCAAATCCGAATCGTCGCATCCGGATTTGCTTTTAGGATCTCCCTTCCAACTGCATGTCGATCCTGACTAGTCTTTGTTCCCCATAATCGCTCGTAAACATCCCCAGTATTCGATCCCACATAAACTTTCGTTACCCCATTCTGTAAATAAACAATCTCGTAGATATATCCTTTGGCCGGGTCGGCGTTGTGGACGAGCAACCCTGCGGCCGAGACACGGTAGACGTGCTGCGGGTACGTCTCAATATTGTAGACCGCGTGCCCGCCCGCCCGCGCCTCGTGCGGACACCCCAGCGCGTCCGCCCGCATGAACGCCCCGCGGTCGCCGCTCCAGAACTTGTGGTTGGGGGTCGTGCCGATCGTTTGGTCGAGGCCCGCAACGCGCAGGTCGATGACCGCCGCGTTCTCGTGCCGGAACGTCCCGGTCACGACGCTTCCTCGGCCCGGCCGCACCAGCGGGCACGGGCCGACCGCCAGCACCTCCGCCTCGCCGTCGATGCCGCACTCCGGCACCGCGATCGTCAGCGTCCCCCCGACCTCGGCCCCCTCGGCCTCCAGCCACCACGCCGGCCGTAGTAGCGACACCGCCACGGCGGTCCCGTCCTGCTTGCGGCACGACAGGTCCACCCGCCGCCACGTCCCCACGTCCACCGCCGCGCCGAACCGACCGTCCGGCTCCTCCGCCGGGTTCTCCCCCGGCACCCGGTCCCCCAGCCGGACCTGCTCGATCGGCACGAGGGCCGTGCCCCCCCCTGGCGACCCCGGCGCGGCCGCCGCGGCGGGGGCCGGCGCGCTCGCCAGCCGCGGCCACAGCGACTGGGACTTCGCCCCCGCGAACGCCACCGCCGCCGCGACCACTGCCAGCCGGACCCACGCCCATCGCCGCCCCGAACTGCCCATACGTAACCCCCCGTTAGAACCGCCGCCCGTTACCGCCGAAACCCAGCCAGGAAACGTGCTGATCACCGCTTCCAGTGCCAGCGGCCGAACTCGTCCGCCCCCTCGCCGCCGTCGTCGATCAGCTCAGACTCGTCGTCGCCTCGTGCCGGATTGGGCGTCACAGCCCTCCGCCCGCCGAGCTGCCGGGACGCAAGGCCTGCCAGTAGCAAGGCGGCTACCGCCCAGCGTCCGTCGTCCGTCCCCAGCCAATCCCCGACCAACTCGACGAGGCCCAGTGCCTCAACGGCGTCGGCGTCAAAGACCACCGCCTCCGCCAGCACGAGCGTGCCCGCCACGAAGCAGCCGCCCTTCGGCGGGGCCACCTCGGGCTGCGGGGGCGGCTTCACGCCAGGGTTGGGGGCACCCCTTCCGACCCAACGCGAGACTCGGGGTGCTACTGCCACGGCCGCCAGTTGCCCGATTGTGCAGGCGGCCCAAGCGTAAATGACACCGTTGTTTCCGCCCGGACGATTCGCCGCCGCCTGAGCCTCTCGCAGTGCTCCGTACCGCTCCAAGCCCGTCAGACCCACCCCGGCAGCGCCAAGCCCGATCACGACCGCCTGTGCACCCGAGGTGCCAACCAACAGTAGCCCGAATCCGGCCCCCACGGCCGCGCCCGAAAACGAGTTGCCGACCAATTTCATCCATGCACTTATACTGAAATCGTTCAGAGCAATCATGTCGGCCAGGGAACAGAGCGCGCTGACGCTCGCGCCGATAATCGCTCCCGACAGTACCGCACGTTCCGTCAAAGCGAGCTTCCCGCTGGGGTCGGTTCTGATGAGCGGGTTGTTGCCGACGAAGCGGCGGGTGTTGGCGTCGCCGGCGGCGAACCCTAGCGGGTCCGCACTGGTGAACTGCCGCGTCACCGGGTCGTATCTGAGGCCCGGAACTGGTACGGGCCCGCGGCGGCGTCCCACTCGCGGCCCTGGAAGGAGAAGCGGTTCGCCCGAATCAATGGTTATTTTGGTCTCGCGAGTAGATTAGACGATGGCATACAGGTACGGACCACAGCCATTTGATTGGATGCGATTATAAAGACCAACCAACTCGGCCACTTCATTTGTGTCAGAAATATGTATTCCTGAACTGTTAACACTGCCTATAATCTTGGCTAAGAGCACATTCCACTCTGTTAGAAATGATCGACGCGTAGTAGCCAATTCCGAACACTCTCGGTTCAGTGATTCGAGATCACCACTAGCACGTACCCAATGCGCTCTACATACTAGGTGGTCGCCAACCCATGAGATGTTCAAATCCACCAATAAATCGCTCGAAGCAAGCATCTCGTGAATAGTACCTTCATGACTAGCCTCGACCCGAGAAAGGATATCTATAATCATCGGGAAGTGATCGCTTAGGTCGTACTTGTAGTTCAACGCGATTGGCACGGAGTTCCAGTGTAGGAACCAGTACTCCGTCGGGAATGGGAAGATGATGCCGATGGCATCTTGCAAATCTTGGACCTCACGATCTTGCGAAGTGATCACAGCAGGTGCTCCGGTTTGGAGGAAGAAGGATCGCTGGTCAGCGTGGGACATAGCCAGCCTCCACGGGAAATGCGTGAACGATACCGCTTTCACGTACCAAAATGAAAACTTTTGGGGCGGGCGTGACTGTACCGTCGGGATTGAATAACACATTCTTCGATCCAGGCAGCGGATCGATCACGGTAGATTCGCCTGGCTGAAGATATCGTGCCTCACTCATCGCATGATCGGCATCTGCCTTTGACCCCCAGCGCCCCTGCGGGTTGACCGTGTCAAGCGCGCGCCTCTTCGCGTCCGCATCTGACCACTCCCATCCGTGCGACTTCCCCGGCCGGGACGACATGCTCGGCTCAGGTTTGTATGTATCAGAACCTTTCGCTGGCGACCTCGGGGGCGTAGCTGGTAAGCCTGGGGCATCATTCCCACCGCCGTCGCCGCCCTGGTTCTGCGGGAGGTTGGGGGCCGGGTCCGCCGGCCCGCCCGGTTGAGGGCCTGGGTCGGGCACGCCCGGCCCGCCCTGGGGGTCGGCCATGTTCTTAGGCCCCGGCACGGGCAACATATGCAGGGGGACCACTTGGAGTAGGCCTGGTGCCATGAGCGACGGCGGCGCGGCCTGGGCCGGACCGCTCTGAACTTTGGGTCGGGCCGCCGTCAGCAGCCGTCCCCCCCCGCCCCCGCCGACCGCGAGCGACAGGACTGCCTTCAGGCTCGGGAGCGGCGAATTGCCCCCCCGGAGCGGCACGCCGCCTGTGCCGGTGCCGGTGCCGAATTTCGGCAGCCGCCGAGTGCCGATGACTGCGCAGAGGAAGCGTGTCGCCGCTTGCTTGTACTGGCCAGCGTGGATCGATTGGGCCACGCCGGCGGCACCCAGCAAGAGCGTGCCAGTGATGACGATGCCGTAGGCGCCGAACGGGTAGAGCAGCGCGCCTAGGACCGCCCCCACGGCGGCCCCCTGGGCCGACCTCACCAGGGCGTGCCGGTACCGGTCGGCCTCGGGCACGCTCGTGTCGAACCAGCCGTCCACGAACCCGCACGCCGCGCCGAACACGTAGCCGGCAACCGCCGACCCGGCCCGGATGCCCTCCTTGACCTGCTTCGCGTACTCCGCGACCACGGTCATCCCGGTCGGGTCGGTGCCGCTCAGCGGGTTGTTGGCGACGAACCGGCGGGTGTTGGCGTCGCCGGCGGCGAACCCCAGCGGGTCGGCACTCGTGAACTGCCGGGTGACCGGGTCGTACCACCGCGCCCGGAACTGGTACAGGCCCGCGCCGGCGTCCCACTCGCGGCCCTGGAAGGCGAAGCGGTCCACGACGCCCGACTCCGCCAAAATGCGGCCGAAGGCGTCGTAGGACCGGGTGCCCACGACCGCCCCGGCCGCGTCGGTCACGTCGCGGACCGTGCCCTGCTTGTCGGCCAGGGACCACGCCTGGCCGCCCGCCGGCGTCCACCGGGCCAGCACCTCGTCGGCCCCGTCGCCGTAAAGATCTTGAAACTATATAACTCAAGAAGCATGTGTAACACGAGCAAATTTGGGAGTCCCCTTGCCATTGATGGCGAGGTTTAATTGCAAAGAGCAGTCAAACTTTTTCAATTCGGGCAACTATCGCAGATTGACCAAAGTCGAAATGAACGGACTGTGACCATTCCACTAATCGCTTGGCGGGATGTGGTTGTGGTGTGGACACGATCCGTGAAATTTCATCTGCACTGTCGAGCAGGAACAGTCGGCTATCGGCGACTACAAGAGTATCGCCGGTTTCGAGTCGCCAAGGTTCTTGTGTTTCAGCATCGTATTGCACCGCATTAGGGATCGTTGTGACCATCTTAGTTGTGATGACGAAAGGCCGCTGACCCGCTTGCGGTAGGAGGGCTATGTGTGGTGATGATTCAACGAGGCACATGCCCCGCCGATACAACTTGATTTGATGGGACCCCAGCCAGGAAACGAAACAAAGATGGCCTTGCATTAATACGACAAGATATGTAGCAGTGAACCGATTCTCGCCAAACTCATCGGAGCTTGGAAATAGCCGATCCATAGGTGCTTGTAGGTCCGCACAAGTCTGGGATAAATTGTGAGTATTAATCTCGGTAGCTGTGGCCGCCAAGTCTTGGAACTGCTGAAGGGTAAGGTCAATCACAGGTTGGTATCCGATAGAAAAGCTCTCATTCGATCCATCGGCAATCACCAAAAGATCGTCGTTACGGCCTCGCAGATAGTGGCGGGTCCGCTCACCCGCTCCTTGAGCATGGTCGGTAAACGAATCGATGAGAATTCCCACTACCCCGGTTCTCCTATTCAGATAGTTATCGAGCCGGACTCAGGCCGAGGATCTGGGACAGAGGCGTCGAACCCATCGTGAGTTCCATCGTCCATGCGCCCGAGACCTGACCCTGATAAACGATTCCGTCCGAGCCGACCGCGACTGTTTCACCAAGCCCGCCGAGGGCGGGGGGGATACAAGGTGCTCGGTCTGGCCGGTGGACGCTGGCCCGATCTCTACGTCGTGAGTAGCCGCCACTCTTGCAGAAGGTCGAAGTCGAACTTGGCAATGTACGACCACTGGTTCCCGTCACATTCGAGAACCAGTCGCAGGTCTTTCTGGTGATCCCAGTGATCCAGCACTTCGACTTGAGAAGCCACCGACTCGATGGCGTTCGTTACCCACTCCCACGGTTCTATGGCCGATGGCTCGGGCAATGGACACGCCGAGGCTCCCCGCACGAACCCCTCCCCCCAGGCATACCCACTCGGGTGCTGGTTGACTTGGAACAAGACTTTCGG
Source organism: Fimbriiglobus sp. (assembly GCA_025362195.1). Lineage (GTDB taxonomy): Bacteria > Planctomycetota > Planctomycetia > Gemmatales > Gemmataceae > Fimbriiglobus. The sequence continues at coordinate 7,833 of JANYHV010000316.1, forward strand.
CCAAAGCGACAGGTAGTACAGGCGGCAAACCGAGCCTACAAAGGCCGGGGCGGTGTCATGAACATTGAGGATTCGTTCTGAGACGGGGTCGCCGATGGCCTCTCTGTAGACACCGGCACTGTACCCGGCTCGATCCAACCCCCACTCCTCCGTCGCTCGGCGGGCCTTCTCCGCACGTTCTTCCGGCGAGCATCCTGCTGCTCTCAGTGCGGCGGCAACGCGGTCAGCTGCGCGCATTTTCCCCAAAAGGTATGCTTCAAGGTGGGTAAACACGTCTCTCCCTCTACGGCAACTGGATGTCGGTCGCCACAATGGGGGCGTTGGGGTTGGTCAGATCCACCGACAGCGTAGCGTTGCCGAATCCAGTTTGCCCCGCGCCGTCGATGGCGACAACTGGCTGGTTTGGACCGAGCCGCCGCGACAGGAGGATGATTGTGCCATCGGGGAGAACTTGCGTTCCCGAGATGTCTCGGCCTGACTGACGGAACATCTCTGTGAGAACGTCCGCGACCCGACTCTGCGGCAACCCTTGTCCATTGAGTTCTGCGGCGGCTGCTCGGGTACTGCGGCCGTGCCGAGTGGTCAGATCTCGGGCAACGTCAGCCGCCGACCTCGCCCCTGCTCCCGTGGCTGGGGCAACTTTCGGCGCGTTGCGGGGGTTTGTGTACGCGTCATGGATCGGATCGCCCACCTTGGCCTGGGCGTCCGCGTGATCCGGACGCGGGCGGACCTTCAGCGGGTCACTCACCGTGGATGGTGCGGGCGGTGTGACTTTAGGGGTGGACGGCACGTCGGCCTTGGGTAGTTTCGGCGGTTTCGGCAACCTAGGTCCCTGTTTCGGTCCTGCGAACAGGCCCGCCAGCGCACAACTGATCCGCCCCACGCGCTCCGCGTCGGACCCGACGGGGCCCGTGAGCCACAGGTACGTCAGCGGCACCCCGACGGTGACGCCGAAGGCCGCCGCCGCGAACGGGTTCCGCAGCGCGACGCCCGCTAGGTGCGAGCCGACGATGTACCCGAGGATCGCCCCCTGCTCGGCGCGGTAGAGGGCGTTGACGCCCGCCGATCGCTCCGTTTGGTTCTCGTACCACCCCTCCACATACCCGCAAGCAAAGCCCAAGACGGCGCCCGCCGCCGCCGCCCCCGTCCTCGATCCCTCCAAGACGAGCTTCTGGTACTCGGCGAATACGGCCAGCCCGCTGGGGTCGGTTCTGATGAGGGGGTTGTTGCCGACGAACCGGCGGGTGTTGGCGTCGCCGGCGGCGAACCCCAGCGGGTCCGCACTCGCGAACTGCCGGGTCACCGGGTCGTACCAGCGGGCGCGGAACTGGTACAGGCCCGCGACGGCGTCCCACTCGCGGCCCTGGAAGGCGAACCGGTCTACGACGCCCGACTCGCCCAGGACGCGGCCGAAGGCGTCGTAGGACCGCGTCCCCACGACCCCGCCCGCCGCGTCGATCACGTCCCGCACCGTGCCCTGCTTGTCGGGGAGGTACCACGCCTGGCCGCCCGCCGGCGTCCACCGGGCCAGCACCTCGTCGGCCCCGTCCCCGTACAGGTAGCGCGCGGTCACCGCCCCGCCGGCGGCGGCGTCGGCCCAGGGGTTGACGCCGTCGTACACCGTCGCCGTCGCGACGCCGCCGGCGGTGCGCACGATGAGCCGGTCGAACACGTCGTAGGTGTACTGCGACTCGCTCAGCAGCACCCCGCCCGCCGACCGCCGCTCCGAGCCGGTGAGGCGGTCGCGGTGGTCGTAGGCGAAGGCCGTCGCCTCGCCGGTGGCGCGCTCGACGCGGCCGGTGAGGTTGCCCTCGTCGTCGTAGCCGTAGTCGAACGCCGCGTCCGACGCGACGCGGTTCATCGGCCCGACGGCCCGGCCGGCCCCGGCGGCGTTGCCCGAGGCGTCGTACGCGTACGCCTCGCCCGGCGACGCCGGCCGCGCCGCCGCGACCACCTGGCCGGCCAGGTCGTAGGCGTAGTCCGTCGCCACGCCGTGGCTGACCTCCTGCGCCACCTCCCCGGCGAGGTTGTAGGCGTACCGGTACTCGACGACCCCCGACCCGTCCGCTTTGGTCGTCGCCCGCCCCGCCAGCCGCCCGGCCGCGTCGTACCCCTCGGCCGTCCGGGCCACGACCTGCGTGCCCGCCACGTCGCGGAAGCGGCCCAGCGCGACCCGCTGTGCCGCCCCGTCGTACTCCATCACCACCTTGGCCGCGGCCACCCCGCCGCCCGACCACGTCCGGGCCGTCAGCAAGTCGCGGGCGTCGTACGCGGACGCCACCGACACGCCGAAGTTGTCCGCCACGCTCGTGCGGTGGCCGACCGCGTCGTAGCCGTAGTCGAGGGCGAGCCGCGGGCTCGCCGCCGTGCCCCGGTTGTCGATCTGCGTCAGCCGGTCGAGGGCGTCGTACCGCAGCGCGTAGGTGCTGTTCGCGTCGCCCGCCGCCGTCGTGTTGCCGACCGCGTCGTAGGCGTAAGTGGCCGCGGAGACCGTCGCCCCGGCCGCCGACTTCCAGACCTCGGCCGTGCGGCGGTCGAGCACGTCGTAGGCGAACTCGCGGCGGCGGCCGTTGCGGTCCGCCGCCGCCGTCACGTTCCCCTCGGCGTCGTACTCGTAAGTCCGCGTCTTGCCCCGCGCGTCCGTGTCCGTCGCCGTGCGGTTCAGGGCGTCGTGGCCGAAGGTCGTGGCGTTGCCGTTCGGGTCGGTCAACGAGAGCCGCATGCCGACGGCGTCGTAACTCATCCGCACCACGCTGCCGCGCGGGTCGGTTTGGGCCGTGCCGCGGTTCAGCTCGTCGTAGGCGAACGCCGTCACCCGGCCCAGCGGGTCGGTCGTGGCGACCGCGTTGCCGACCTTGTCGTAGGCGACCCTCGACACCCCGCCGTCCGCGGCCGTGACCGAGGTCTCGCGCCCCAGCTTGTCGTAGGCCATCGCCGTCGCGCGGCCGAGCGGATCAACGACCGAAACGAGGTGCCCGGCCGGGTCGTAGCCGAGGTTGGTCGTGAACCCGCCGGCGTCGGTCTGCCGGGTCATCCGGTCGAGGGCGTCGTAGCCGTAACTCGAAGCGCGACCGAGTTGGTCGGTGAAGCCGACGCGGTTGCCGACACCGTCGAAGCGGAACGACGCCGCCCCACCGAGCGGATCGACCACCGACACGAGTTGGTTGGCCGCGTCGTAGGCGTACGCGGTGGTGCGGCCCAACTCGTCCCGCGAACTCGTGCGGTTGCCTACGGCGTCGTAGCCCACGCCCGACACGCCGCCGGCGGCGTCCGTCCGCGTCGTCATCCGGTCGAGCTTGTCGTAGGCGTAGGCAGTCGCGTGGCCGTTGCGGTCGGTGCCGCTCAACAAGTTGCCGCCGAGGTCGTACCCGTAGTCGCGGTGGCCGCCGAGGGCGTCGGTCGTTCTCGTGAGCCGGTCCATCGCGTCGAAGCGGTACGCCGTCGCGTGCCCGTTGGCGTCGGTCATCGACGCGACGTTGCCGTTCGGGTCGTAGCCGTAGGCCGTGAGGCCGCCCCGCGCGTCGGTCGCCCGCGTCAACCGATCGACGGCGTCGTAGGCGAACGTGTTGGCGTGGCCGTTGGCGTCGGTCGTCGTGGTCAGGTTGCCGACCGGGTCGTAAGCCATCGCGGCGACGCTGCCCTCGGCATCGGTCAGTTGCGTCACCCGGCCGACGGGGTCGTAACTCCGCAGCGTCGAGGAGCCGCGCTGGTCGGTCGATTTCGTGAGTTGCCCTTCCGAGTCGTACTGACGCTGCACCGTCCCGCCGAGCGCGTCGGTCGCGGTCAGCAGGCGGTTGCGGCCGTCGTAGGCGTACCGGGTGGCGTGCCCGTTCGCGTCGGTGAAAGTCGAGAGGTAGCCCGCCGGGTTGTAGTCGTACTTTGTCGTGCGGCCTAGGCCGTCGGCGGCGGACACCAGGTGACTCCGCTGGTCGTAGCGGTACTCCGAAGCGTGGCCGTTCGCGTCGGTCTTGCGCGTCAGGTTGCCGACTTCGTCGTAGCCGTAAGTCGAGGAGCCGCCCTCGGCGTTCAGGATCGACACCACCCGGTTGTAGGCGTCGTAGCCGTAGTCGGTCCGGCGCGACAGCGCATCGACTACGGAAATCACGTTGCCCACGGCGTCGTAGCCGTAACTCGTGCCGCCGCCGTCCGCCGCGGTCATCGCCGCGACTCGGTCCGCCGCGTCGTAGGCGTACTTCGTGACGTTCCCCCGCGCGTCGGCGTGCGACACGACGTTGCCCGCCGGATCGTAGTCGTAAGTCGAAACCGCCCCGTCGGCCGTCGTCGTCTTCGACAGTCGCCGATCGCTCCGATACTCGTACACGGTCGCGTGCCCGTTGGCGTCGATCTTGCGCGTCAGATCACCGTCCGGGTCGTACTCGTAGCGCGTCGCCTTGCCGTCGGCGTCGGTCACCTTCGTCTTGCGGAAGGCGCTGTCGTACTCGATCGCGTTGGTGCGGTTCAGGCTGTCGGTCGTCGAGGTGACCCGGCTGCCGCTGTAGGCGAACGAGACGAAGCCGCCCGCGGCGTCGATCAGCTTGCCCAAGCGGCCGGCGTCGTCCCAGCGGTACTGCGTGACGAAGCCGTTCTCGTCTTGGGTCTGAAGTAGTCGCCCCGAGGCGTCGTACACCGCGCCGGTCTCGCTGCCGTCCGGGCCGGTGACGCCGACGGGTAGCGCCAGCCCGAAGGCGTACTCGAATTGAGTCGTCATGCCGCGGGCATCGACGACGCTCGCGAGCGTTCCGGCCGAGTTGTAGGTGAACTCCGTCACTTGCGACGGCGCGGCCGCGAGGCGCAGCCCCGCGCCGGGCGTCGTCGATCGCGGTGCCGTCACGCGGATCAGGTTGCCCCGCGCGTCGTAGTCGTAGGCGAAGCTCCGACCCTCGGCGTCCACGATCGAGGCGACGCTGTTGAAGGCGTTGAACTTCGCCGTCGATGTCTCCCCGCGACCGTTCGACGCCGACAACACGTTGCCGCGGGCGTCGTAGGTCTTGGCCGTCACGTGCCCGTTGGCGTCGGTGCGGGTCAGTTCGTTGTCGGCGGCGTCGTAGGTGTATCCGGTGCCGTGGCCGAGCGGGTCCGTCACGCGCACGACATTGCCGCGGGCGTCGTAAGCGATGGCCGTGACGCCGCCGCGGGGGTCGGTGACGCGCTCCGTGAAGCCGGCGGGGTCGTAGGCGAAGCGGCTCGACTCGCCGAGCTCGTTCGCGGTGGCGGCGAGCCGGCCGTCGGCGGCGTACTCCATGCGCATCGGCGGGGCCGACGCGAAGCAGCCGCAGCCGCCCGTCGCGTTGTTGATGTCGGCGAGGTAGTGCGGCCGGGCCGCCGAGTAGGCGTACTGCGACTTGGTGCCGACCTGATCGACGACCCCGACCAGGTCGCCCATGTCGTCGTACGTGTAGCTGATCGCCTTGCCGCTGGGGTCGGTGACCTGGGTGATGCGGCCCTGGTTGTCGCGGGTGAACGCGATCGACGGGCCGGTCGAACTCGTGACGCCGCTGGCCGTGAAGCTCAGCGCGACGCCGTTGCGGTCGGTGATCGACTTCAGGCCGTCGAACTGGCCGAAGTGGTACTTGAGTCCCTCCTTGGTCGTCAGGTTGTAGCCGACCGGGTTGTACGGCACGCCGATCGCCGGCAGGTAGTAGCTGCCGTTGACCTTGACGAGCGGCAGCGGGAAGCCGGCGTCGAAGCCGCCGTCGTACTCGCCCTGGAGGGTCTCGAAGACGCCGGGGTCGGGGCGGTAGTACGCCTCCATGAAGCCGCCGAACGCGGCCCCGAAGCCCCCGAGCGCGCCGGAGTACTCCTTCGGCTCAAAGGTGAAGCCGACCCGCCGGCCGTCCGGCGCGGTGGCGTAGACGCGGGTGCCGTCCTTAAACGGGGTCGCCGCGAACATGCCCAGGAGCGTCTCGCCGGGGTTGACCGGCCGCGTCTCCCGGACCCGCGGGTCGTAGCCCGCGCCCAGCGACCAGCCGAAGCCGAAGTCGCCCGACTGGCCGGCCTTCAGGGTGTCGTAGACGCGGGTGATCGCGATCGGGACGCCGGCGAGCGGCACGACGAGGTCGGTGAACTCCTGGCGGAAGTCGCCGAGGACCAGGTGGGTCGTGACGCCGACGGTGACCTGGGCCACCGAACCCAGGCCGTTCGTGTCAAAGGCGACCACCCGGATGGTGTAGGCGTCGGACTCCAGTAGTCCTGGGTCGAAGGTCGCGAGCACCCCGTCGGCCGGGGCGTCGGTGCCGGAGCCGATGGCGTGCCACTCGTCGGTCCCGGCCAGGGCGTACTCGACGCGGTAGCTGTCGAGGTGCGCGTCGGCGAGGGTGCCGGTGACGGCGACCGGCCCGCCGACCGCGGCGTCGTCGCGCGGCCCTGTAATGGTGATCACAGGCGCGGTCACGTCGGCGGGGTCGGGGACGCGGAGCCGGTAGGTCGCGGTGCCGACGTTGCCGGCCGCGTCGCGGGCGGTCGCCGTGAGGGCGACGCGGCCGGGGGCCGTGGGGGTGAAGGTCGCCGCGCCGTCGGCGTCCAGGGCGACCGGCACCCCGTCGGCGGTCAGCGTCCGCCCGGTCACGCGGGTGTCGTCGGAGGCGTACACGAAAACGGTTAGGGCCTTGCCGGCGGAAGCCGGGTCGTACTCGGGGAAGACCGCGACCGACGGCGCGGCCGTGTCGGGGCGCACGGTCAAGGTGAACGCGGCCCGCCCAACGGCCCCCCGGTCGTCGGTCGCGAGGACCGTCACCGCGAACGCGCCGGCGTCGGCCGGCGCGGTCTGCCAGCGAAGAACCCCGGACTGTGGGTCGATGGCCAGGCCGGCCGGTGCCCCGGCGGCCAGGCCGAAGGCGAACCGGTCGGCCGAGTCCGTGGCGGTCGCCCATCCGCGGTAAGTGGCCCCCGCGGTCACGGTCTCGTCCGCCGGGGCGGTCACCGCCGGCGCGACGTTGGCGGGGCGGACGGACAGCACGTAGCTCTGGTACGCGGCGTTGCCGGCCCGGTCGTTAGCCCGGACCGTGACCCGGAACGCGCCCGGCGTCGCGGCCGGCCAAGTCAGGGTGCCGAACGCCGGGTCGATCCGCACCCCCGCTGGCGCGTCGGTCAGGGTGAACACCGCCGGCTGGCCGGCCGGGGCCGTGGTGGCCACCTGGTAGGCGTAGGCCGCCCCGGCGTCCGCGAAGCCGGGCGGGGTGGAGGTGATCGCGAAGCCGCGCGCCGGCGCGGCGACGGCGATCGCGAGCGGCAGGTCGGCGGTCGCACCGGCCCCGTCTCTAGCCCGGAGCGTACCGGTCAGGGTGCCGAGTTGGTCGGCCCGCGGCACCCAGGTGACCGCCCCGGTGTCCCGATCGACCGTCATCCCGGCCGGCGCTCCGACCAACTCGAACGTCACCGCCTCGCCGTCGGGGTCGGTGACCAGGGCGTCGAACCGGTAGAACTGCCCGACCGCGGCGTCCGCCGGGGCGGCGTTGTCGAAGCGCGGCGGGCGGTTCGCGCCGGGGCCGACGAGTCGGTTGCCGAAGTCGGCCCCGGTCACGGCCCCGCCGGGGGCGACCGTCACGCGGCGCGTCCGGGAGGCCGGCTCGACCTGGGACCACCCGGCCCGCTGGACCTCGGTCACGACGTAGTCGCCCGGCGCGAGGCCCGCCATCGAGTACGACCCGTCGGCGGCGGTCACGGCGTACCGCTCGCCCGCGTCCAGCCTGCCGTTACCGTTCTGGTCCAGGAACACGGTCCAGTTCGGGACGCCGGGCGTGCTCATGGCGATGTCGTCGAGGGCGAAGTCGTTGCCGCTGGCGGCCGTCTCCAGGTTGACGACGCGAATGCGCGCGCTCGTCTGGCCGCCGGACAGCCAGGTGACGGCGAACGGCTTCCACACCGCGGTCTCCTTGCTTAGTTGCAAGTCCGGCCCGATCTGCTCGCCGTTGATGGTGATGTGGATGTTGGCCGGCGCGCTCGGGTACCAGGAGGCCCCCCAGAGGCTGAAGGCGTACGGCGCGCCCGGCTCGACCCGCACCGTCTCCTCCCAGACCGTGGTGTTCCCCTGGGTGGCCCCGTTGATGATCATCATCAGTCCGGTCCCGGTCGTGTGGTCGCCGAACGAGGTCGCGGAGCCGTGGTGGTTCCGGGGGTCGGTTCCGACGAAGTAAGCGTTCTCCGGCCCCAGGTTGCCGTTCCCGGCGTAGCCCAGCGCGGTGGTGAACCCCGCGTTGCCGAGCGAGAAGTCCCCGTTCGCCACCTGGTTCGCGCCGAGCGCGTTGACGCCGGTGCCGTCGCCGTCGAAGTAGCGGTACTTGACCCCCGCGATCGACCCCGGCGCGGCGGCCGAGACGGTGACCGTGAACGCCTGGCTGGCGCTGCCGCCGCGGCCGTCGGCCACCGTGAACGCGGCCGGGTAAGCGCCGGGCGTCGCCGCGGCGTCCCAGGTCAGCAGCCCGTCCGGCCCGATCGCCGCGCCGGCCGGCCCGGCGACCAGCGCGTAGGTCAGCGGGTCGCCGTCCGGATCGACGGCGTCCACGGGGTAGGCGAACGCTTGGCCGGGGAAGACCGCGGTCACGGCCGGCGTGCTACGGATCACTGGGGCGTGGTTCGCGGCCCCCACGGCGAGGTCGAAGGACTGGGATGCCACGCCGCCCCGGCCGTCGGAGGCCCGCAGCGTGACCGCGTGAGTGCCAGCGTCGGCCGCGGTCGGCGTCCAGGTGACGAGCCCGGTGGCGGGGTCGAGCGAGGCCCCGGCCGGGCCGGCGAGCAGCGCGTAGGTCAGCGGGTCGCCGTCCGGGTCGGTGGCGGCGGCGGCGTACGAGTAGGGCTGGCCGGCTGAGGCGCTGACCGCCGGGGTCGAGGCGAAGCTGGGCGGCCGGTTGGCGGACGAGGGGGCGTAGAGGCTGTAGCCGACGGCGAAGCGCGTCGCGCCCCGGTCGGCGAAGGACACGGCGATGGGTGCCGAGGCCTGGCCGGGGGCGAGCGCGCGGCCGCCGAACTCGGCTGGACCGAAGGCCACGTAGGCGGACCCGCCGGGCAGGACGCCGTCTGCGCCCGCCAGGGCCACGCCGGCGGGGTCGAAGCGGTCGAAGGCCGCGACCACCGGGCCGGCCAGCGGGTCGGTGCCGGTGTCGGTCAGCCGCGCGTCCGCGCGGAGCCGGCCGGCGACGCGGTCGTAGTAAGCGGTCGCGTAAGTCACGACCGCCAGGGGGGTGACGTCGGCCAGGGCGGCCGGGTCGCCGATCGGCGGGGCGGCGTGCGCGGGCGGGGCCGGGTCGGCCGGCGTCCAGCCGGGCGGCAGCGGGTCGGCGATCCCCTCGGGGGCGGGGGAGCCGGCCGGCAGGGCGAAGGAACTCGTCGCCGCCTGGGGCTGACCGCTGTTGTACCAGTGGGCACCGCGGCCGGCGGCGTAGGTCGAGACCCGCTTGGTCGTCTTGTCGACTACCCAGAGTTCGTTGCCACCGGACGGGTTGAGCGTCACCCCGCTCGGGTCGGCGTTCGCCGGGTCGAGCCGCCACGGGTTGTTCTGGGCATTGCCGAGCAAACTGCCGGTGGCGTCGTAGGCGAAGACGCGGCCGCCGGCGGCCGCCTTGTCGGTGACGAACAGCGTCGAGCCGTCGGTCGCCAGGCCGGTCGGGTTGGCGTTGCCCGCGGGGAGCGCGAAACTGGCCGCCGGCTCCAGGCCGCCGGACCGGACGAACGCCGCCTTGGCGTAGCGGAAGACCTTGAAAGTACTGGTGCCGGCCGCCTTGCCGACGACCCAGACGTCGGTGCCGTTGGTCGCCAGGTCGCGGGCGTCGGTGACGCCGTAGGCCCGCCAGGCCGAGCGGACCGACCCGTCGGCGTCGTACTGCGTCACGGCCGTCGTGCCGTCG
>JANYHV010000490.1 GCA_025362195.1 Fimbriiglobus sp.
GTGAAGTGGCCGACGACGGCGGTCAGGTCGATGACCTCGCCGGCCGCGTGCGGCTCCGCCACCGCGGCGGTCGTGAGCCAGGCGCGGAAGTCGCCCAGCACGGCGTCGATGGCGGCCGGGGTCAGCGCTTCGCGGGCGGGAGGGTCGGCGGGGCCGTACTCAGCAAGGTATCCAACGGGAAGCGGCGGCGGGTCGTCCGACATGTAGCGTCCTCGGCGATCGTTTCGACGGTCTCGTCGTCGGCCTGTTTGCTCAGGAAGTGCTCGGCCCGCAGGCCGACCGTCTGCACGGCTTCGTACGCCTTGCGGACCGCGGCGAACTTCGCCGGGGCCGTCTCGGGCGAGAACTCGCGGGTCAGTTCGAGGTACCGCCGCCGCAGGACCGCGTCGTCGGCGTCGGCGGGCACGCCCAGGATTTCGTACGGGCTGGGCATGACTAGAACTCCAGTTCGTCGAGCGTGTTGGTCCCGTCGATGGCCCGGAGGCGGTCGGCCACTTGCCGCTGGACCTCGGGGGATTTGTTCCGGGCCAGTCGGTCGGCCTTGCGGGCGTAGGCGTCGAGCTTGCGGTAGGCCGGCGGGCGGTGGGCGATCTCCGCCTGGTCCCAGACCGCCTCGGCGGCGTACAGCGGGAAGAACGGGTCGGTCACGAACCGCTTCGCCAGGGCGTCCGCGAACTTCTCCAACTCCTTCACGTACCGCCCGGCCAGGAGCCGCGCGCACGCGTCCAGGAAGTCCGCGGCCGGCGAGTCGGCGTCGGCCTGGACCGTCTTCAACAGGAGGTCGTGAATCTTCTTGAGGTGCGTCGGCTGGCCGCGGTACGCCTGCCCGGAGAGCAGGTACAGCGACGCGGTCCGGAGCATCGCCACGACTGCGGCGACGCCGGTGCCGGGCGGCAGGGGGGCCGTGAAGACCGCGGCGAGACGAACGTCGAACGGCTTCTTGACCGCCGGTTTGAGCTTGGCCAGCGCGGCGTCCGCGGCGAACATCAGCGCGACGCTCAACGCCTCCTTGGGGTCGGCGAACGCGGCCTCCTCGTGGACTTTCGCCGCCGCCGGGTCGTTGGCCTTGAGGGCGAGGACGGCCCGGGCGACCTGGTCCGCCGCCTTCGGCCCGCCGAACTCCAGGGCCGCGTCGAGCCGGGCCAGCGCCTCCGCCGGTTTCGGGGCGGCGAACGCCTGGCGGACGACGCCGAAGTACGCCAGGCCCATCTTCGCGCGGATCTCCGCGTCCAGCGGGTTGAGCGCGTGGGCCTGCTTTAACCGGACCAACGCGGCGGCCGGGTCCCGCGCCATCAGCGCGAGCAAAACCGCCTTGTCCAGTACGGCCAGCGAGTGCGGGGCGTGCGTCAAGAACTCGTCGGCGGCGGCAGTCGCCAGGGCGATCTCGCCGCGGTCGTGGTGGTAGTCCATCAGGTCGATCGCCACCAACTCGTTGGCCGGGTCGAGGGCGAGCGCCCGCTTCCAGAACACCGTCGGGCTTTCCACCGGGACCGGCTTCACGGCGGCGTGAATTTTCGGGCCTTTCCCGCCGAACATCTGGTCGAAGATGTCCTCGAACGCTGGCCCGCCGAGGCCGGAGAGGTTCTTCGCCGCCAGGAGTTCGGTGATGCGGCCGACCTGGCGGAGGACCATGACGCGGACCTGCCTGGCCGTGGCCGGGGCGACGCCGGCGGGGTTGCCGGCGAGCCACTTCTCGTACTTCAGCCAGTACGTGACCGCTTCGGCCGGGCTGCCGCCCTCGTAGTTCATCGCGTTCAGGCGGTGGAAGTCCGGGTCGTCCGGCGGCTTGCCCAGGAGGCGCACGTACTTCGGCACGTCGGTCGGCTCGCCGAACCGCTGGACCGCCCAGTAGACGACCTTGGCCAGCCGGGGGATCAGGTCGGGCCGGTTCGTCCGCAACAGCGGCACCAACCGCTCGACGGCGGCGAACGCCTTCGTCATCGGCTGGTCGCGGCCGAGAGTCTGCTGCAACTCCGCGAACCGCTGCGCGACGGCGTCGCCTTCGAGCTTCAAGATGTTGGTCCGGGCGGTACTCGCGGCGGTCGGCCCGAGGGTCGCGCCGAAGGCCGGGTCGAGGCGGAGCCGGAACGGCAGGGCGAGCCGGGCCGGCAGGCGGGCCGGGTCGAGCCGGGACCAGTTGTCCAAGGCCCGCGCGTCGTCGGTCGTGCTGTACGCGATCAGCCCGCGGAGGAGCAGCTTCCAGTCGAGCAGCGGGGACTTGATGCCGACGGCGTTGAGGGCTTCGCGGGCGGCGTCGTCCCGGCCCTCGGCGTACTCGGCGAAGGCCGTGAGTACGGCCCGGACGGCGTCGCGGTGCTCCTCGGGGGCGCGCTGCGGCTCCTTGAGGCGGACGGCCGCGTCGAGGGGCGTGTCGGCCGCCGGCGGCGGTTCGGGCTTGCGGGCCGGGCCGGGCGACGGGCGGGGCCGGGGGCGTAGCGGCGAGCGGGCCAACGGCGGCTCCTCGAACGGGTCCGGGGGTGCGAGAGCTTTACTATAACGACAGCCCCCACCCTTGGCGACGACCGACCCATGAACCACGCCCCCGGCCTGCTCCTCTCGCCGTACCGCCCGCCGACCTCGTACCCCGTCGCCCTGAACGCGGACGAGGCCAGCGCCTGGCTGGCCGGGTACTTCGCGCTGTGGCACCCGGCCGTGCTCGCCCGGCTCGACCGGCCCCCGGCGGCGGCGTCCGCCTACGACCACGACCAGCCGGCCGAGAACACGATCTACGCCGTGCCCCAAGGCCCGCACCTGTACCAGGCCGAGAACTGGGCGGAGCGCGTGACCGCCGCCAACGCCGTCGCCTTCGTCGCCTCCCCGGACTTGGCCACGACCCGCACGGCCATGCTCGCCGCGCTCCGCGAGCGCGACCCCGCCGCGCCGCACACCGACGCCCCGGCCGACCTCGTCCAGGCGTTCGCCGCGATCGGCTTCGGCTACCTGCTCGTGGAAGGGCTGTTCGACGCCGCCGACCACGAACACCTCCTCGACGGCCACGCCTTCTGGGCCGACGTGGCCCAAGCCGTCACCGACCCGGCCGAGGCGTTGACCCACTTGCGGGCGGCCGGGCAGAAGCTGCGCGACGCCCGCGAGACCCTGAACTCGCAGAGCTTTTCGCTGCTCGACTGGGCGATGCCGACCGCCGACACGCTCGCCGCCCCGTGGCCCGGTTCGCTGGCCCGCAACCTGCCGCTGACGGTGATCGCGTCCGGGGAGTTGCTGCACAAACTGCCGGCGGACCGGCTGGCCGAGTTGCGGGCGAAGTTCCTGCCCGGCCTGCCGAGCAGCGTCGATCTGGCGTGCGGCGCGGAGGTCGAGCGGGACGACAGTTACCTGCCGGCCGAGAGCCAGTGGTGGAGTTTGGCGGCGGCGCGGGCGACGGTCCAGGAACTCTTCGGCGTGGCCCCCGAGATCGTCGGCCGGCAGCGGTCGGCGTTCCACCCGATGTGCCCGTCGTGGTGGGTACACGCCGGGTACAAGCACGGCCTGCTCGTGTCGTTCGACGGGGCGCTGACGCCGAACCGCAACGCCGCGGTGTTGAACTGGCCGGCCCCGGACGGCAAGACGATCGACGCCGTCGGCCGCGAGCCGCTGAGCGCGTCCGACCCGCTGACCTTCTTCAACCTCGTCTACACCTTGAACCAGGCGATGACGAAGGACTCGCGGCCGACGGTCATCTTCGCGCACCGCGGCGAGCCGGCCGCCGTCGGGTACGAGGAGTTGCTGACGCTGACCGAGTTGAGCACGGCCGTCGGCGAGTTCGTCGGGACGACGAAGTACCTGGCCGACAACCACTACGGGGACTACCTGGGCACCGTCACCGGGGACGACTTCTTCGCCGACGCCCTCGACCGGCGGGTGACGACGGAGCACCGGACGGACGCCGTCGGCGGGTTCGCCCGGCACCTGCGGTTGCGCCGCCGGATCGACGCCGCGCACTCGCTCACGGCCCTGCACCGGATGCTCACGCCGCCGACGCCGGGCGACGCGGCCGCGCTGGACGCCCTCAACGCGGTGGAGGCCGACATCGAGCGCCGCGGGCCGGACATCACGCCGCCGTCGGACCCGCTCGACGCCCGCCTCGCCGTGCTGGAAGCGGCCGTCGCCGGGCGGTTGGCGGCGCGGTTGCAAGTCCACTCGCCGGAGGGCACCCCGGGGTACGTGCTGTTCAACCCGTGCGGCTTCGCCCGCCGCGCCGCCGTCGAGATCGCCGACTTCGGCGGGCCGATCCCCGTGGCCGACCCGGTCAAGGCGGCGCAGTTCGACGGCCCGGCCGCGAAGCTCGTCGTCGAGGTGCCGGCGCTCGGGTTCGCCTGGGTACCGAAGCCGTCCGGCACCGTCGCGCCGCCGAAGCCGCGGTTCAAGTCGGCCGAGGGCAACCTGGTCCGCAACGAGTTCTTCGAAGCCGAACTCGACCCCGTGACCGGCGGCCTGCGGGCCTTCCGCGACCTGCGGACGCGCATCAACCGCCTCGGGATGCAGCCGGTCTTCAACCCCGGGAGCAAGTGCCGCTGCACCGGCCTCGCCATCGCCAGCGCCGGCACGGCCCTCGGCGAGGTCGTCGCCACGGGGGAAATCATCGACGAGCACAACGTCGTGCTGGCCACGTTCACGCACCGCCTGCGGGCCTGGAGCGGCCGGCCGGCGCTCGAAGTCGTGCTCGACATCGACCCCGTCCACAAGCCGACCGGGTACCCGTGGCACGCCTACTACGGGGCGCGGTTCGGCTGGCGGGACGAGCGGGCGGCCGTCTTCCGCGGCGTCCAGGGGATGAACCAGCAGTCCGGGTACACGCGGCCGGTGTCGCCGGACTACGTCGAATTCCGCCTCGGCGGCGAGCGCACGTTCGTGTTCACCGGCGGCCTGCCGTTCGTCCAGAAGCACGAGAAGCGGATGGCCGACGTGGTCCTCATCCCCGAGGGCGAACTGACCCGCCGGTTCGAGTTCCTTCTGGCGTGCGACCGCGACTACCCGATGCAACTCGCGCAAGGCTGGACGACGCCGACGCCGGTCGTGGCGACGACCCGCGGCCCGCCCAACGGCCTGGCGAGTTCGTGGCTGGCGACGCTCGACCTGCCGAGCGTGCTGCTCACGTCCCTGCGGCCGACGGCCGGCCGCACGGCGTTGGCCCGCATGATCGAGACGGCCGGGTTCGGCGGCACGTGCGACCTGCGCTTCGCCGTCCCGCCGGTATCCGCGACGATGATCGACGGCACTGCGGCCCCGGCGAACAGCGTGACGGTCATCGGCGGCGCGGTCCCGCTGGAGTTCTCCGCCCACGAGGCGTTCCGCGTCCAGATCGACTGGTGACGCCCGGCCGTCACGAACTGCCGCGCGGCGGGATCGCCCCGGCGTGTTCGCACACCCGCGCCGCGTACTCGCAGGCGAAGCGTAAGGCTTCGCCCGGCGACACGCCCGCCAGCGTCTTCACCGTCATCGCCGCGGCGAACGCATCCCCCGCCCCGACGGTATCGACGAC
>JANYHV010000491.1 GCA_025362195.1 Fimbriiglobus sp.
TGTTAGCCCGACGCGCTAGCGAGGGACGCAAAGGTCGAGGGCAAGGTGACTGTCGATGACCGCACGGCTGACGCCCCTAACACTGTCAACCACCTTTGCGTCCCTCGCTAGCGCGTCGGGCTAACATTCGCCTGCGGCGGAGCCGAAAACCTCGGTGAAGCCCGTGGCGTTCGACGGGATCAACGACGCGCTACGCGAACTCGGCTCTACCGGTTCGCGGTCGCGTTCGGCCCGGTCGAACCCCGGCGGCCGCGGACCAACGGCTTGACCAGGCCGAGCAGCCCCTTGACTGCCGGGAGTGTGCGGCCGGTCGCCAGCGCCCGCAGGTACCAGCGGGCCGCCGTCCGCACCTCGGTGGCGCGCATCACGAAGGCGAGCGAGCGGTACGTCGAGGCGTAGCCCTCGCCGGCGACGCCGGGGGGCAGGTCGGCCGCCAGGCCGCGGCGGTCGAGGGCGCGGTTCATGATCCGGTCGGCCGTGGCCACACGGTCGGCCAGCCTCTGCGACAGGTTGCCGTGCCCGGTCCGGTACAGGGTCAACGCCTCGGGCACGCAGGCGAACTCGTAGTGCCGGGCGACCCGCTGCCAGAGGTCGTAGTCGATGGCCAGGTCGAGCGTCGGGTCGAAGCCGCCGACGTGGTCGAAGACCTGCCGGCGCAACATCACGGACGAGAAGCAGACGAAGTTCCGCGCGAAGACGGCGGCCCGCACGTCCCCCGCCGGCGGCAGCGGCGAGGCGTCCGGCGTGACCGCCCCGGCCTCGTCCAGGAAGCCCCGCCGCGTGGCCACGACGCCGACGCGCGGGTTCGCCCCGAGGACCGCCAGTTGCCGGTCGAGCTTGGTCGGCAGCCAGGCGTCGTCGGCGTCCAGGTAGGCGATGACCTCGCCGCGGCTCAGGCGTTCGCCGAGGTTCTTGGCCCGCGACTGGCCGAGCCGGTCGCTGCGAAAATAGCGCACCCGCGGGTCGCTCAAGAACGGCCGGACGGCGGCGGGCGTGGCGTCGGTCGAGCCGTCGTCCACGATCACGAGTTCCCAGTCGGCGACCGTCTGCGCCCGCACCGATTCGACGGCCTGGGCGATGAACCGGGCGTAGTTTTTCGCGGCCATCACGACCGACACGTGCGGGGTCATGCGCTCAACCCCCGCAGGTGGTCGGTGGCGACATGCGACACGCAGAACCGGTACTTGCCGCTCGCTTCTTGCGCGATGGCGTCCACGAATTCGGTCTCGACGGTCATCGTCGGGCCGAACAGTTCGAGGACCAGGGCGGCGATCTTGCGCCGGCTCGCCTCGGTGAACTGGTCGTCCTTCACGAGCCGCAAGAGCAGGCGGGTGCGCGTCTCCTGGACGATTTGCAACTGCGCCGTGCCGGGGATTTGCGTGGCGAAGTTCTCGGTCAGCGAGATGCCCGAGATGAGGTTCCCGGCCGGCGTGAGCACGTAGTCCGCGTCCCGGCCTTCGACGGTGGCGAGCAGCGGCAGCCCCCGACCGCACGGGCACGGCGCGGCGGTCGTCGTGACCACGTCGCCGATGCGGTAGCGGATCAGCGGCATGGCGAAGTTCGACAGGTCGGTGACCAGCAGCCGGCCGTCCGGCTCGACCTCCGTCAGCACCGACTCGGCGGCGACGTGCAGCCCGGCGTGCCGCTCGCACTCGCACGCGATCAGCGACACCTCCTCGCAGCCGTACCGGTTGGTCGCGGGGGTGCCGAAGACGTGTTCGATGACGGTCCGCTGCCAGGAGTGCAGCGGCATCGCCGTCGAGATCACGCCGTGCGGCCGGAGGTCGTCCACCTTCATCGCCTTGAGCCGGCACGCCACGAGGTACAGCGAGTGGGCGTGGCCGAAGATCAGCCCGGGCCGGTGCCGGCGGAGCGCGGCCACGAACTCGCGGATGCGGTCGTCGTTGAGCTGGATCGTGTCGAGGTAGATTGCGCGATCGACGACGGCGTTGACGACCCGCCCGCGCAGCCCGTGGTGCTTGTACTCGGGGTTACCCCACACCTTGGCGACGCGCTCGCCGCGCCGCCACCCGGACCACTCGTCGGCCCGCAGGGTCGCCGCCGTCTTCCACTGCGCGCCGCGCTCGTCGAGGTAAATTTTGAGCGGCACCCCGGTCGAGCCGGACGTGGTCTTGACCCGCAACGTGGCCCGGTCGAAGGCGGTCGAAACGAGGGCGTCGTTGTGCCCGCGGATGTCGGCCTTGGTCAGCACCGGCAGCCGCGCCAGGTCGTCGAGCGTCGCCACGTCCTCCGGGCGAACCCCGGCCGCGTCCCAGGCGGCCCGGTAGTACGGCACCGTGTCGTAAGCGTGCTCGAGCGCGACGCGCAGCATCGCCAGTTGCCGCGCCCGCACCTCGCCCGGCGAGTCGTACTGGGTGCGCTCGAGGAACCTCAAGTCGGCCAGGTGCCGGCTCCGCCGCTTGAAGGCGACGAGCGGTTGAACAACGTGCCGGTGCAAAACGTCGAGCATCCGTGCTCCTTGAAAAAACGATTCACCGTACAGGGCACAAGAGAGCACGTGAGAAAGGCATAAAACCTGAGTTGGCTCGCCTCACACCGGGCTGTCGCTGGAGCGAGAGGCCGCACGTAAGTCCCACTCGGTTTTAGCTCTGCTCAGTTTTTGCTTTTCTCCGCGCCCTCATGCGCCCTCTGCGGTGAAAATTCTTACTGCTTTGTTTCGCGTTGCCAGGCGATTTGGGCGGTCAGGCCTTCGTCGAGGCCGGTCGTCGGCTTCCAGCCGAGGTGCCGGTACAGTTTGGTCACGTCGGCCGCCGTGGCCACCTGGTCGCCCTTGCGGTCCGGCTTGCGCTCGACGACGGCCGTTTTGCCGGTCAGGCGTTCGATGCGGCGGATCACGTCGATGATCGTCGTCAACTCGCCGCCGCCGAGGTTGAACACCTCGCCCGGCATCGCCCCGAACCCGGCCCGCTGGGTCGCCTCGACGCAGTCGCCGATGTACGTGTTGCCCCGGACTTGCAGGCCGTCGCCGGTCAGCGGGATCGGCGTGCCGGCGAGGACCGAGCGGATGAACAGGTGGTAACCCATGTCCGGCCGCTGGCGGGGGCCGTAGACGCTGAAGTAGCGCAGGACGACCGTCGGCACGGCGAACTCGTCCAGGTAGACGCGGGCGAGTTGCTCCCCGGCCAGTTTCGTCACCCCGTAGGGCGACCCGGCCCGGGTGGGGAGGCTCTCGTCCCCCGAGGCGTACTTGCCGTACACGCTCGACGTGCTGGCGTAGACGAACTTCTTGAGCGTCGCCCGGCCCTTGACCGCTTCGAGGAGGCGGTGCGTGGCCGTCAGGTTGTGCCGGCTGTACAGGTCGAAGTCGGTCCAGCTCTTCATCAGGCCGGGGTAGGCCGCGAGGTGGAAGACGACTTCGGCCGGGGCGACGGCGTCGGCGAGCGGGTCGGCACTCAGGTCGAGTTCGCGGAAGGTGAACCGGGGGTGGGTGCGGAAGGCCGCGAGGTTGCCCTCTTTAATGGGGCGGCCGTAGTACGGCGTGAAGCAATCGACCCCGGTGACGGCGTGGCCGTCCGCGAGGAGGCGTTCGCACAGGCTCGACCCGATGAATCCCGCACAGCCGGTCACCAACACGTGCA
The DNA here is from genome assembly GCA_025362195.1 of Fimbriiglobus sp. GTDB lineage: Bacteria > Planctomycetota > Planctomycetia > Gemmatales > Gemmataceae > Fimbriiglobus. Next base: position 3,600 of record JANYHV010000491.1, read on the forward strand.
TCGCAACCACTCCCTGATGATGAGGGAGAGTCTAGCACGCGACCGCCGGCGGGGACAACCCGGACTGGGGATTGACCGTCCCGGGGGGCGCGGGGGGGGTTACGCCGCTTCGCTCTGGCCGGCCCCGGGCGTGTCGAACAGCTTGCCCTCGGGCTTGGGCATCTTGTTCGGGCCGATCGCGCCGTCCGGGCGGCCTTCCCACTGGTGGGCGCGGAGGCTGTCGAGGATGCGGTGGGCCATCGCCAGGGCGTCCCGGCCGGCCTCGCCGGTGACCCGCGGGGTGCGATTGTCCCGGACGCAATCGACGAAGTGCCGGAGTTCGGCCGTGAGCTGGTCGCCGTTCCGGTCGCCGTCGATGGACAGGACTTCGAGGTGCCGGCCGAAAACTTCGTCCTTGAGGCGGTTGCGGGCGGCCTGGTCCATCCGCTCGACCCGCAGGCCCTGGCGGCGGACCTCGTCGGACACTTGCACGAAGTGGACCCGGCGGCTGACGAAGTCGATGCCGGCGTACCCCTCGGGGGCCCAGATGCGCAAGCGGCGCTTCGGCCGGGCGCTGATCCGGCTGGCCGTGATGTGGGCGACGCACCCGGACTCGAACACGAGCCGGGCGTTGACCATGTCCTCGTGCCCGCCGAGGACCGCCGCGCCGACGGCCGACACCTCGCGGACCGGGCCGGGGACCAGGGTCATGATCAGGTCGAGGTCGTGGATCATCAGGTCGAGGACCGCGCCGATGTCCGTGCTCCGGCCGGTGAACGGGCCGTGCCGCTCGGACTCGATGAACTTCGGCGTGATCGGCCGCTTGACGAGTTCTTCGAAGGCCGGGTTGAACCGCTCGATGTGCCCGACCTGGAGGGCGGCCCCGGACTGGCGGGCGAGGGCGATCAGTTCTTCGGCTTCCTCGACCGTCTTGCAGATCGGCTTCTCGACCAGGGCCGACACGCCGCGGCTCAGGAACTGGGCGGCGACGCGGTGGTGGAAGCTCGTGGGCGTAACGATGCTGACGGCATCGACCTGGCCGAGCAGCGGCTCGAACCGGTCGTAGGCCCGGGTGCCGAGTTGGCGGGCGATGGTCTCGGCCTGCTGGGGCGAGGCGTCCACGACGCCGACGAGGTCCACGTCCGGGAAGCTGTTCAGGTGCCGCGCGTGGTGCCGGCCGAGGTGGCCGACGCCGATCACCGCCATGCGTAAGCGCTTCATGCCGTGCAGGTCCCTGGCCTTGGAGGAGTGCGCGGCGGGCCGGTCGTCGGCCCGCATCGGCAGGGTGCCGCCGGTGTCGGCCCGGTCGGCGTGCGGGTCAGGGAACGGCAACCGGTCGGCCGCGGACCCGGGGGGTTGTGTCGCCATGCTCAAGCTGCTTCCTGTCGCCGGTGCCGTCGCGGAAGAAACCCCCGCGTCGGGAGGATCACGCCCTCGGTGTCGGGGGCGTCGTCGTCTCGTGCCGTCGCCCGGGCCACGCGCTCGCCGACGGCCCGGGCGAGCGCCACGTTCAGCGAGTGCCCGGAGCGGTACGCGACAATGTGGCCGGAAACGTCCGCCCCGCACAAGGCCAAGTCGCCGATCAGGTCGAGGACCTTGTGCCGGGCCGGTTCGTCCGCGTGCCGCAAAGTATTGTCGATGACCCCGCGCGGCCCGAAGACGAGCAACTCGGCGGCCGTCAGGTGCCGGCCGACGCCCTGGCGGCGGAGCGCGTCGGCCTCGTGGTCGAGCAGGAACGTGCGGCAGTGCGCCACGTCCCGGGCGAACGCCGCGGGCGTGACGGCCGTCGTGAACGTCTGCCGCTCGATGGGCGACCGCAGGCCGTAGTCGAGGGTGTAACTGACGCGGCAGCCGGTCTGACCGTCGGCGTTCGGATACAGGGCGATGGTCGCGCCGGCCTGGGCCAGCACGATCGGCACGGCCGGCGACCAGACCGGCCGGCGGTCGGCTTGCAAGACGGTGCCGGCGTGCCGCAGGGCTTCGACGAACCCGGCCGCGGAGCCGTCGAGGCCGGGCGGTTCGGCGGCGTCGAGTTCGATGCGGCAGTTGTCGATGCGCAACCCGGCGAGGGCGGCGAGGACGTGTTCCACGAGCGTGACGCCGGTCTCGGCGGTGCCGAGGGTCGTCCGGCGGTTGGTGCCGGTAACGCGGTCGGCCCGGGCGGGGGTCATCGGCCGGTACGGCAGGTCGGTGCGGACGAAGACGAGGCCGGTGTTTTCGGGGGCGGGCAGGAACCGCAGGCGGACCCGTGCCCCGGCGACAATGCCGACGCCGCGGACCGAGGCGGCCGTGCGGAGGGTCCGTTGGTGTCGGAAGCCGATGCGTTGCACTCCACCCCGCCTTTTACGCTGGACGCCCGGACCGTGCCAATTGTCGTTGCAATCTCCGGGCAGGTCACCGTTCCGGCCCACGCGTCAGACCTTCTTCGTCGGCAAAGCGAGTCCCCTCACTTCATCTGGCCTCCCCAGTTTAGCAGATTTTCGGGGGGGAGGCGTCCCGGGAACCCTGGAAATGTCCGTCGGAGGCGTCCCCCGGTCGCGCCGGACCGGGGTCTTGCCTGTTTTACCGGAGTCGCCCCTCGCCCTTACGGAGAGGGGCAGGATAACGTCAGCGTTACTTCTGCGGGGCGGTGCCGCCGGTCGGCGTCACGGCCCCGGGGACCGGGGCACCCGCGACGGGGGCCGGGGCCGGGAAGCTGTTGTTCAGCGTGGCGATGAGCGTGTCCGTCAGGTCGGCCGAGGCGGCGACGTAGAACGGCATGGCGGCCTGCGGGCGGAGCTTCAGGTCGTAGTAGAGCGGGCTGCTCATCTCTTCCTGCGAGATCGCGTCCGGGTAGGCCATGACCAGGTCGATGCCGTTCAGATCGACGATCGCCTTGACGCACTGCTGAATCTCGGAGTACAGGTTCCGCAGGTACGCGGCCGACTCCTCGTCGAGCGCCTTGCGGTACGTCTTTTCCTTGTCCTCGAACTCGCGCTGCTTGACGGTCGCCAGCTTCATGATCTCTTCTTGCTTGGCCGCGATCGGCTCGGCCTGCATCTTCTTTTGCATCTCGGCGATGTCGTTGCGGAGCTTGCCCAGGTCGGCCGACGCGACGACCCGTTTTTGGTTCATGACGGCGGCGTAGTGCTGCCACTTCTTGTAGTCGCGCATGACCTTGGCGACGTTGAACACGCCGACCCGGCCGGACGGCTTGGCGGCGGTCGGGGCGGCGGGCGGCGGGGTGCCGGCCGCGGGGGCCTGGGCGGGGGCGGGGTTGGCCGCGAGGCCGAACGCGATGACCGCCGACAGGGAGACGATGAAGCGCTTCACGAACGGTGCCCTCCTCATGGCAACTTTCGGCCGCCCCCGGTTCCCCGGGGTCGCGGCCGTCGGGCGCGGCATCCAATGCCGGCCCGCCTCTCTCGGACGGCGGTTTCTACCGTCCCCCCCGGGCCGCGTCAATCGCAAGCCTCGGACTCAATTCCCCAGCCCGCCCGGGCCGATAACCAGAGGCGCGAACCCCCCACTTCCCCGAGCGACCCCATGCGACCGCGGACGACTCGAACGCTGTTCGCGGGCCTCGCTCTCGCCCTGTGTCTAAGCGGGTGCGGCAAGCCCGCGTCGGCCAGGCCGGCGACCGTCCGCGGGCAAGTCCTGTTGCAGTCCCGCCCGCTCGTCGGCGGCGTCGTCGTGTTCGCGCCCGACCGCGACCGCGGCAATTCGGGCAAGACGGTCGTGGGCAAGATCGACGAGCACGGCAACTACGCCCTCGGCCGGGACGGCGACCCGGCCGTGGCCCCCGGGTGGTACCGCGTCGCCGTCGCCGAGCCGGCCGACCTGAACCTGGAAGCGAGCGGCTACCCCCGCTTCCCGGCCGCGCTCCGCCGCCCCGACCAGTCCGGCGTCGAGCGCGAAGTCACCGCCGGCGTCGAGAACCTGATCGACCTGCACATCGTCGTCGGCCAGTAACGGCTCCGGCGAGCGGCGGTGCGTCAGCCCGCCGGTCCAGCCTGAAATGCGGTTGAGTTCCTGGTGGCGAGCGCCGGCAACTTCCTACGGGTCGTGACTCGCCCGTGCAGGTCGGACCGGCGGGCTGATGCACCGCCGCTCGCCGGGGGCGATTACTTCTCCGCCAGGGCTTCGGTGTACGCCGTTTCGTAGGTTAACTTCGTGCCCGGGCCGGCGTGGTTGGCGACTTCCTTCTTGATCGTCAGCCGCGCCCCGGCGTACCGGCCGGTCGCCCGGTGGAAGTAGACGTCGCCCTCCCACAACAGCGGGACGAGGCCGACCGACTCGGCGGGGTCTTTCGGCGGGGCCTTCAGCGTCGTGGCCAGGCCCAGCACGGCGAAGCCCTGGTTGTCCCCCTTGAAGGTGACGGTTTGCGCCGCGTCGTACTTCTCGCCGGTCCCCTGCGGCGGGTCGAGCTTCAACACGACCGCACGGTCCCAGGTGCCGTTGACCGCCGGGAAGACCTCGGGCAGCGTGACGCGGAACGGCAACTCGACGGTCAGGCGGGCGGCCGAGGTCGGGTTGTCGCCCTTGGCGTCGAGGAGCTTGCCTTGCGCGTCCAGGCGGACGGTCAGGATCGGCTTGCCCAACAGCGCCGCGAGTTGCGCCTTGCCCTCGGCGGTCGCCGAGTCGATGACGACCTGGTTGACGGTCGGCTTGCCGTCCTTGTCCTTCGGGCCGGGCCGGGAGATGACCTGTTTCAGGCCGAGGAGCGTCATTTCCAGCGTCGCCTCGCCGGCCGGGTTCACGGCGGTCACAGCCCAGCGGCGGGTCAGGTTCAACTTCGTGACCGTGCCCAATACGACCGGCGTGCCCTCGTCGAGGGTCGCCTCGCTGATCGTCGTCGTCTGCTCGACGGAGTACGTCAGCGGCTGGCCGGCGACGAACTTGAACCGGACCGGCTCCTGGGCCGACCCGGCGGCCGCCAGCGAGACCACCACTAACAGCGCGAACACCTGACGCATGGGACGCCCCTCAACCCCGCGGGACCCGGACGGCGGGGTTGTACCCGAACCGGCCGGCGGCGCGAAGTCGGGTGTGCCCGGCGGCGTCACTCCGCGGCCCGGCGGGCCCAGCGGAGTTTAGCGCTGCGGGACCGCGGGTTGGCGAGCTTCTCGGCGTCGCCGGGGCGGACCGGGTCGCCGGAGATTTCGGCGTACAGGCCGGCGGCCAGGCCGTCCTTGAACGCCGCCTTGACGAGCCGGTCCTCGCCGCTGTGGAAGCTGATGACCGCCGCCGTGCCGCCGGGGTTCAAAATGTACGGCAGCGCCCGGAGCAGCCCTTGCAGGCTGGCCAGTTCGCGGTTGACGAGGATGCGCAGGGTCTGGAACACGCGGGTCGCCGGCAGGAGGCGCTGCTTGCGGGCCGGGGCCAGGCCGGCCCCGCGCAGGACTTCGACCGGCGCGGCCGCCTCGATCAGGTCGCGCAACTGGCCGGTCCGTTCGAGCGGTTGGTCCTCCCGCGCGACGACGATGGCGGCGGCGATCCGGTCGGCCTGCGGCTCGTCGCCGATGTCGCGGAGGGCGGCGGCCAGGTCTTCTTGTGAGATCGTGGCCAGCCACTCGGCCGCGGTCTTGCCCCGGCCCTGGTCCATGCGCATGTCCAGCGGGCCGTCGCGGAGCAGCGAGAAGCCGCGCTCCCGGTCGTCGAGTTGCATGCTCGACATGCCCAGGTCGGCGAGGAACCCGTCCACCGTGGTGAACCCCTCCGCGGCCAGCACCCCGGCGACCCCAGCGAAGTTGCCGTGGTGCAGGGTGTAGGGGTTTCCGACGGCCGTCAGGCGGTCCCGCGCGCCGGGCAAATTCCCGGCGTCGAGGTCGAACGCGAGCAGCCGGCCGGTCGGGCCGACGCGGTCCAGGACCGCCGCCGCGTGCCCGGCGTACCCGAGGGTGCCGTCCACGAACACCTGACCCGGCCGGGGGTTGAGGAGGTCGAGCACCTCGACCGGGAGGACCGCGATGTGCTGGCCCGGGGCCGTCGAGCGCGGCCGCTTGACCTTCCGGACGCGGTGGTACGGCCGCTTCTTTTTCTTCGCCGGCTCGTCCATCGTCCCGCCTCCGCCGTCGGGAATTCCGCGGCCCGCGCTGCGCGTTCCGCGTCCCGATTCTAAGTTAATCCTACGGGCAATCGGCGGGAGCGGGGGCGACAGGATGTCAATCTGGGAAGCGGCAGCGCTCGGCGTGGTGCAGGGGCTGACCGAGTTCTTGCCGGTGAGTAGCACGGCGCACCTGCTCGTCGCCCGGCAACTCCTCGGCCACGCCGTCCCGGGGGACGCCTTCACGACCGTCGTCCAACTCGGCACCCTGGTCGCCGTCCTGGCCTACTTCCGGGCCGACATCGCCGCCATCCTGAAAGCCCTCCTGCACGACGCGCGGACCCTCCGCTTCGGCAGCCGGCCCGAGTCCCGGCTGGCCTGGCTCATCGCCCTCGGCTCAGTCCCCGTCGTCGTCGCCGGGTTCACGCTCAAGAAGTGGCTCAAGGCGAACTTCTACGACCTCGGCACGATGGGCCTCGTCGCCATTTTGTTCGCCCTGCTAATGGCCGGGGTCGAAGTCTGGGTGGCGGTCCGCCGCGGCCGCAACTTGCCCGAGACCGACGAGCGCGGCATCACCGTGGCGCAAGCCCTGTGGGTCGGCGTGTGGCAGGCGCTCGCGCTCATGCCCGGGGCGAGCCGGTCGGGCACGACGGTGACCGGGGCGCTGTTCGCCGGGCTGTCCCGCGCCGCCGCCGCCCGCTTCTCGTTCTTGCTGTCCCTGCCGAGCGTGTTCGGCGCGGGCGTCAAGGAACTGTACGACGAGTACAAGCTGCTCAAGACCCCGGACGCGGCCGACCACGTGTCGCTGTTCGCGTCCAGCGACGACCTCGCGTCGCTGGCCGTCGGCACCATCGTGTCGGGGGTGGTCGGGTACGCCGCGGTCGCCTGGCTGATGCACTTCCTGAAGCGGTACAGCCTCGGCGTGTTCGTCGCGTACCGGTTGGTCTTCGGGGTGCTGTTGCTCGTGCTCGTCCACGGCGGGTGGGTCGCGGCGGGGGCCAGGCCGTGATCGCCGTCACCGTCGCCATCTGCACCTGGAACCGCGCGGCGCTGCTCGACCGCACGCTGACGCGGCTGCTCGACCTGCGCGTCCCGGCCGGGCTGGCGTGGGAGGTCGTCGTCGTGGATAACAACTCGACCGACGGCACGGCGGCGGTGCTCGCGCGGCACGCCGGGCGGCTGCCGCTCGTGCCGCTGACGGAGTCGAAGCAGGGGCACTCGCACGCGCGGAACCGGGCCGTCGCGGCGGCCCGGGGGGCGCTGATCCTGTGGACGGACGACGACGTGCTGGCGGACCCCGAGTGGCTGGCCCGCATGACCGCCGCGGCCGCCGCGCACCCGGACGCGGAGTTCTTCGGCGGGCCGATCCGGCCGTGGTTCGAGGCCCCGCCGCCGGCCTGGCTGAAGGACAACCTGGACGTGTTCGGCTTCTGCTTCGCGCTCATCGACCACGGCCCGGTGACGCACGCTCTCGCGGCGGGCGAGTACGCTTACGGGGCGAACGTCGGCTTCCGCAAGGCCGTGATGGACCGGTACCCGTTCGACCCGGCGCTGGGCCGCGTCGGGTCGAAGCTGTCGAGCGGGGACGACACGCGGGTGCAGGACCAGGTCGTCGCGGCGGGCGGGCACGGCGTCTGGGTCGGGGACGCGGCCGTCGAGCACTTCCTGCCGGCCGCGCGGATGACCGTCGCCTACGTCCGCGAAATTCTCTACTGGGCCGGGTACCACGGCTTCGCCCCGTTCGCCGCCGACACGTCGCCGCGGCTGTTCGGCGCGCCCCGCTGGGTCTGGCAGAAGGCCCTCGCGGCCGCGGTCCGCCGGCGGCTCGGCGGCCGCCGCAAGGACCGCGCCTGGGTGCAGGCGCTGCGGGACGAGGCGAAGTTCGCCGGGCTGGTCCGCCGGTTCCGCGAAGGTCCGCGGGCATGACGCGGCCGCGGCTGATCTCGTACACCTCGGGCCTGTGCCCCTGCGGCGTCGCGGCGTACCAGCACAACCTGGCCGAAGCCCTGGCCGAGTTCGCCGACGTGACGACGGTCCGCCTGCCGGCAGCGCGGACGTTCGGGCAACACCTCGCGGCGCTGCGGGGACGCCGCCGGGAGGCGGTCGCCTTCGCCCGCCGGTCGGCCGGGTTCGACGGGGCGCTGATCGACTACACGGACACCTTCTGGAACGGCTCGCGGCTCGGCGAGAACCTGTTCCCCCTGTTCGCCAAATCGCTCGCCGTGCCGGCCGTCGTGGTGCTGCACGAGGACCACGGCCGGACCGACCCCGCGGAGGTCGTCGGCAGCTTCCCGGCCAAGGTGGTCCAGCGGCTGACGCACAAGTTCTACGCCGGCCGGGACACCGGCGCGGCCGACTACGCCGGGTACCTGCGGACGCGGCTGTTCTCGTTCGCGGCGCACCTGGTGACGCACTCGCCGACGCTGGTCGCGGCCCGCGCGCACGACCTCCCGGCGGACCGCGTTCACCTGCTGCCGACGCCCGCCTACCCGCTGCCCGAGGAGACCTTGTCGCCCCGCGAAGTGGACGCGAAGTACGGGCTGGCGGGCAAGCGGGTGCTGACCCTGCTCGGCTTCCCGCAGCCGTCCAAGGGGTACGACCTGGCCGTCGCCGCCCTCCCGCACCTGCCGGCGGACGTGGTCCTCGTGCAGATCGGGGACGCGCCGCGGTGCGCCGACACGGTCGCCGAACTCGTGGCGCAAGCCGCGGGGTTGGGCGTGGCCGGGCGGTTCGTCCGCACCGGGGCCGTCCCGGCCGGCGACCTGCACGCCCTGCTCCTCCGCGCGGACCTCGGCCTGGCCCCGTTCCGCACCGTCCACCAGTCGAGCAGCCTCGGCCACCAACTCGCCGTCGGGCTGCCGGTCGTCGCCGCCCGCACCGGCTCCGTCGAGGCCCTCGAAGCCGACGGCGCGGGCGTGCTCTTCGCGGACGTGGCCGACCCCGCGGCGTTCGCCGCCGCGGTTCTGGCCGTGCTGACCGACGCCGGGCTGCGCGACCGCCTGCGGGCGCGGAGCCGGGATTACGCCCGCCGGCACTCGTTCCGCATGACGGCCGCCCGCGTCGTCTCCCTCGTCACGGGGCGGCCGGTATGACGCGACCGCTGACCATCGCCCTCGACGGGCGGACGATCTTCGACGAGCCGCGCCGGGGCATCGCCAAGACGACGATCGCGCAGTACCGGGCGCTCGCGGGGTTGCGGCCGGCGTGGCGGTTCCGCGTCTTTTACGCCGAAGGCCGCGAGCCGGACCCGTTCGCCGACCTGCCGAACGTGCGGTGCGAGCGGTTGTGGATGAAGGGCGACCGGTTCGACCTGTGGCCCCGCCTGCGGCTGCCGGTGGCGACCGCGCTGGCCCGGGCCGACCTGTTCCACGCCGTCGCCGGCCTCGCCCCGGCAGTCCCCGGCGCGCGGCTCGTGACGACGATCAACGACTTGATTCCGCTCGAAGACGGCCGGACCGATCCGGCGGCGGTGGCCTGGGCGGCGAACGTCCGGCGGGCCGCGCGGCGCGCCCGGGCCGTGCTGACGCCCAGCGCGTTCTCGAAGGCCCGCATCGTCGCGCTGCTGGGGGTGAATCCGGCGAAGGTCCACGTCGTGCCGTGGGCGTCCACGTCCCTCCCGGTCGTCCCGTCGCCGGCCGCACTCGCCGCGACGCGGGCGCGGTTCGGCGTGCCCCCGGGGGACCGGTACGTCCTGCACTTCGGCATGACCGACCCGCGGAAGAACACGGCCGGGCTGCTCGCCGCGTGGGGCCGACTGCCGGCGGCGGCGCGGCGGGGCGTGCGGCTGACGGTCGTCGGACTTTCGGACGCCGGGCGGGCCGAGTTCGCCGCCCGCGTCGCGGCCCTCCCGGAGGCGGCCCGGGGCGTCGGACTTTTCGGCTACGTTTCGGAGGAAGATGTCGGCCGGCTACTCGCCGGGGCGGCGGTCCTGGCGTATCCCACGCTCTACGAAGGCTTCGGCCTGCCGGTCCTCGACGGGTTCGCGGCCGGCGTGGCCGTCCTGACCGGGCGGACGACGAGCCTGCCCGAGGTCGCCGGGGACGCGGCGGTCACGGTGGACGCGACCGACCCGGACGCCCTGGCCGGCGGGCTGGCCCGGCTCTTACTCGACGACGACTTGCGGGCGGCGGTCGTCCGCCGGGGGGCCGAGCGGGTCGCGGGGTTCACCTGGCGGCGCACGGCCGAACTGACGGCGAGGGTTTGGGAATGGACTTCCGGCGGCGCGACCTCGGCACCGACGCGGCCGTGACCGGCGTCCCGCCGCGGCCCCCCCACTTGACCCTGGCTGGACGGGACCGGATGCGCATCGCGGTGGACGCCCGACAAGTGTTCCGGTCGCAGCGGCGCGGCATCGGTAAGACGCTCATCGACCTGTACGCCAAGCTGGCCGAGCGCCGCCCGACCTGGCAGTTCACGCTGTTGCACCAGCACGCGGCGGCCGTCCCCCGGCTGGCGGCGTTCGCCAACCTGGCGAAGGCCGGCATCGACTTCCCCGGGCTGACCCGGTTCAACCTGTGGGAGCAGGCCGTCCTGCCCGTGTCCGCGCTGGCCGCCCGGGCGGACGTGCTGCACGCCCCGGCGAACACCGGGCCGCGGCGGTCCGGCGTCCCGGTCGTCGTCAACATCCACGACCTGATCCCCCTGGACATGGCCCCGGACGCGGCCGCCACGCACGCCTGGCTGGCGCAAGTCCGCCGGGCCGCCGCCGGCGCGCGGCACATCCTCACCGGCAGCGAGTACACCAAGGGCCGCCTCGTCGAGGTCCTCGGGGTGCCGGCCGACAAGGTCACGGTGAACTACTGGGCCCCCGACCAGGCGGTGCGGCGTGTCGAGGACCCGGCGCTGCTCGACGCCGCCCGCGGCCGCTACGGCCTGGCACCGGGGGAGCCGTTCGCCTTCGGCTTCGGCGCGGCCGACCCCCGCAAGAACACCGCCGGGCTGGTGACGGCCTACGCCCGCCTGCCGGACGCCCTGCGCCGCGAGTTCCGCCTGCTGCTGGTGGGGATTCAGGCGGAGGCGCTGCCCGGCTTCCGCGAGCTGGCCGACGGCCTGGGGCTGGGCGACCGCGTGCTGTTCCGCGGCTACATGCCCGAGGGCGACATCCCGGCGCTCTTGAGCGGCGCGGCGGTGCTCGGCTTCCCGTCGCGCAGCGAGGGCTTCGGCCTGCCGATCCTCGACGCCTTCGTCTGCGGCACCCCGGTGCTGACCGGCAACCGCACGAGCCTGCCCGAGGTCGCGGGGGACGCCGCGGTGCTCGTGGACCCCGACGACGGCGACGCCCTGGCCGACGGCCTGCGGCGGCTGCTGGCCGACGAGTCGCTGCGCCGCGACCTGCGGGCGCGGGGCCTCGCGCGCAGCAAGCTCTTCACCTGGGAGCGCACCGCCGACGCGGTCGCCGGGGTCTTCGAGAAGGTCGCGGGGGGCCGCGCCCGATGACCCGGCCGCCCCCGGCCATCGTCCTGGTGGACTTCAACGGCCTCGACGACACGCGCAAGTGCCTCGCCTCGCTGGCCGGACTCGCGGGGGCGGCGCGGGTCGTGGTGGTCGACAACGCCTCGCGCGTGGACGTGGCCGCCGCCCTGGCCGCCACCTTCCCCTGGGCGACGTTCCTGCGCGCGGGGCGCAACGGCGGCTGGGCCGGCGGCAACAACCTCGGCCTGCGGTTCGCGCTCGACGGCGGCGCGGACCTCGTCATCCTCCTGAACAACGACACCGTCGTCGGCCCGGACTTCGCCTGCCGCATGGTCGCCGCGGCCGACGCCCACCCCGAGTACGGCGTCCTCGGCCCGGTGATCCGCTTCCTGGCCCCGCCGCACGAGGTCCAGACCGACGGCGTGCTGTTCAACACGCCGGCGCGGCCCGGCTTCTTCCAGCGCCGCCCCGTGCCGCTCGCCGCCGACCCCGACCCCGCGCCGGCGGTCGCCGAGGTGGACATCGTCAACGGCTGCTGCCTGATGGTCCGCCGCGCGGTCGTCGAGCGCGTCGGGTTCATCGACGAGGCCTACTTCCTGATCCACGAGGAGAGCGACTTCTGCCTGCGGGCGCAGGCGGCCGGCTTCCGCAACGGCGTGATCGCCGAGTCGCTGGTGTGGCACAAGGGCAGCGGCAGCTTCCAGCGCGAGGGCAAGCGGCTGCAGCGCTACTACGACGCCCGGAACCTCGTGCGGCTGCTGCGGCGGCACCGCGGCCGGCCGGCCGCGCGGGGGCCGTACTCGTCCGGGCGGCACTACCTGCGCTACGCCTACCACCGCTACGCGATCGAGCGCGAGGGCGGCTTCCGCGACAGCGCCGAGGCCGTCGTCGAGGGGCTGTACGACGCGCTGGCGGGCCGCTGGGGGCCGCACTCGCCGCGCCGCCGGCCCGGCCTCGCGCTGCTGCGGTCCGCCTTCGGGGCCGCCTGGCGGCTGGCCGGCCACCGCGCCCCCGCCG
>JANYHV010000503.1 GCA_025362195.1 Fimbriiglobus sp.
GGCGGCCTTCGACCTGATGGGCACGTCGGAGGCGGTCGTCAACGCCCGGCTGGTGTGGCGGTGGGTCGCGGGCCGCGCCGACCCGGCGGCCCCGTTCACCCGGCGCGACGTGCTCCGCGCCAAGCCGGGGAAGTTCCCGACCGTGGACGACCTCCAGCCGGTCCTCGACCTACTCGAGCGGCACAGCCTCATCCGCCAGGTCGATCCGACCACCCGGCCCGGCCCCGGCCGCCCGCCGTGCCAAGGCTACGAGCCGAACCCGGCCGCCCTCGTCGCTAACGCCGCGGGTGTCTGACGCGGCCATTCCGTCAATTGTGTCAATTGTTTCCGGGGGTGGGCTTTCCCAGGAATGCACAAGGGGCTTCCCCAAGCGGGGCTCGCGGGCACCTGTGCGAAACACGCCCTAACGCCACGAAACATGAGTGATTCGCGGCTACCACCGCACCATTCGCTCAGCAAGGAAACCGACCGATGAAGTCCACGATCCACGAGACTCAGGCCGAGTGGCGAGTCTGGTCCCGACCCCACCGCCGGCAGCCCTGGCAGGTCGTCGCCACCGCCCCGACCAAGCCGGCGGCCGCCAAGGCGACGTTCGACCTGATGACCGACCTCGGCGGTGACTGGCTCGTCACTGCCCCGGACGCCGCCGACCCCAACACCCGCCCCGCTTACTTCCACCGGTAACGCCCGACAGACGCCAACCATCACCCCAAGTTTAGGACACCATGACGACCAAGACCCCCGCCAGCCCCAAGCCCCGACCCGCGCCCGTCGCCACGGCCTTGGCCGTCGAGACGGTGCCGATTAACGGCATCCGCCCCGCCGCCGTCAACGACGAGATTTACAAGCGCGTCCGGGCCGACGACCCGGCCGTCCGCGAACTCGCCGAGAGCATCCGCGCCCTGGGCGTCCTCGACCCCCTCCTGGTGACGACCGACGGCGTCATCCTGAGCGGCCACCGCCGGCACGCCGCCGCCCGCCTGGCCGGGCTGACGGCGGTCCCGGTCATCTTCCGCCACGACACCCACTCCTCCGACCCGGACTTCGCCAAGAAACTCGTCGAGGCCAACCGGACCCGGGACAAAACGGCCGACGAGCGCATCCGCGAGGCCGTCGCCGCGACGGACCCGGCCGAGGCGCATGCCGCCCTCCGGCGGCACCGGGAGGACGCCCGCACGGCCGGCCAGGACCGGGCGGCGCGGGAGGGCCTGGCCGTCGTGGGGTCGTCGAGCGCCATCCGGAGGAACAAAGTCAGCGCGGGCAAGCAGCCGATGCTCGACGCGCTCGAGAAGATCGTCGCGGACAACCGCGCCTTCTGGCCACTGACGCTCCGCCAGTGCCACTACCGGATGCTGAACACCGGGGTCCTCCGGCACGCCAAGAAGCCGGGGTCGAAGGACGTCAACGACGACCACAGTTACGACGACCTCGGCGAGCTGCTGGGCAAGGCGCGGCTGACGGGGGTCATCCCCTGGCACGCCATCACCGACCCCACCCGGTCCTCCAACGTCTGGGGGGTCTGCCCGAACGCGACGCCGTTCATCGCCGCGCAGCTGAAAGAGATGTTCGCCGGGTACTACCGGGACCTGCTCCAGAGCCAGGACTTCTACCTCGAAGTCGTCGTCGAGAAACTCACCGCGGAAACGTTCGTCAGCCGGGCGTCGGTCGATTACACGGCGACCTACTCGGTCACCCGCGGTTACCCGTCGCTCGACGCCCTGCACGAGATCGCCCTGCGGTTCGAGAAGTCCGGCAAGAGTCGCATGAAGCTCTTAGTCGTGTCCGACTTCGACCCGGAGGGCGAGGACATCGCCAGGGCCGCCCTGGCATCCCTGCGGCACGAATTCGGCATCGCCGACATCACGGCTTACAAAGTCGCCCTGACCGCCGAGCAGGTGAGGAAGTTCCGCCTGCCGCCGAACAACGTCGTCAAGGGGTCGTCGAGCCGGGCGAAGGGGTTCATCGCCGCCAACGGGAAGCACGCCTACGAACTCGAGGCGCTTGAGCCGGCCGTGCTCCAGTCCATCGTGGCGGACGCCATCGGCTGCGTGATCGACCGGGGCCGTTACGACGCCGAAGTCGCGGCCGAGACGACCGACGCGGCGACCATCGCGGCCTACGCCGCGCGGGTCAAGGAGGCCCTCGGTTTGCCCGCCCAGCAGTGAAACCCCACCAAGGTGGGGTTTCGGCGTCCGCGGGCAATCCGGCCAGTCGGATTGCCCGCGGACGCGAGCTGGTCTGCACTCCCGAAGCCCCCCTTCCAACAACTCCTTGACCCGGCCGCGAACGGCAGCGATGATCCCAACCCCCGACGCAATGACGGAGCCGACGACCATGCCCGAACTCTTCCGCATCGATAGGACGCACGCCCTCCCTGCCGGCACCGTGGTCGTGGACAAGGACGGCCGGCCCCACGCCCGGGTCAAGGACGGGGGCCGCTGGGCGCTCTTCCCGTTAACCCGGGACGGCCGCGGCTACCTCAAGCCGTCGCCCAATTGGTGCGCCTGGGTCAAGGACGCCGACGGCACCCGCCGCCGCGTCCGCCTGTCGCCGGTGAAGGCCGCCGCCCAGGCGATGCTCTCGAAGTTGCTGTTCGAAGTCGAAGAGGGCCGGGCCGGGCTGCGCACGAAACTCACTGGGGCCGGGCGGCTGCTGCTCTGCGAGTTGCTGGTCGCCTACGAGCGGCATCAACTCGACCGCGGCACGACCCCCCGGCACGCCGCCCAGGTCGCGACCCGCTGCCGGTGCACCTTCGACGCCACCCGGATGCTCACGCTGGCCGACCTCGACCCGACCCCCGTCGAGCGGTGGCTGGCCGGCCGGCGGGCCGCGCCGAAGGGCAAGGGCGGCATCGGGGCGCAGACCTCGAACCACTTCGTAGTCGGCCTGAAGGCGTTCGGCAACTTCCTGACGAAGACCGACCGCGTCGCCGCCAGCCCATTCCGGCACCTCGCCAAGGTCCGCACCGACGCCGACATCCGCCACGCCC
>JANYHV010000002.1 GCA_025362195.1 Fimbriiglobus sp.
CTCCTGGCGGACTTCGCGGTGCGGGTGGTCGAACAGCGCGATCAGCTCCGCCGGCGACTTCTTGGCGAAGCCCTCGGCGAGCAGCTTCTTGGCGTCGGCAACGGCCGGGTTCTTCAGCGCCTCGGCGTCAGTCACCTTGAAGATGCGGCCCTTCTGCGGCTTGGTCCAGCCGCCGACCCAGTCGAGCCAGTAGAACGCGCCGTCGGGGCAGAACTCGCAGTCGGTCGCCACCATGTTCTTGACGAACGGGTGCAGGTCGGTCACCTCGAAGCTCGCGCCCTTCGGCTTTACCGCGAGCGACCAAATCGTGCTGTTGCTGGCACTCGCCGTGAAGTCGCAGGGCGCGAGCTTTGAGGTGACCGACCTGCACCCGTTCGTCAAGAACGCGGTGGCGACCGACTGCGAGTTCGCCCCGGACGGCGCGTTTTACTGGCTCGACTGGGTCGGCGGCTGGACCAAGCCGCAGAAGGGCCGCATCTTCAAGGTGACCGACGCCGAGGCGATGAAGAACCCCGCCGTCGCTGAGGCGAAGACGCTGCTCGCCGAAGGCTTCGCCAAGAAGACGCCGGCGGAGCTGATCGCGCTGTTCGACCACCCGCACCGCGAAGTCCGCCAGGAAGCGCAGTTCGCGTTGGTGAAGCGGCCGGAGGCGAAGGAGCTTCTGCCCAAGTCGAAGCCGACAAGCGTATTGGCGAAGTTGCACACGATTTGGGCGTTAGGCCAACTGAACCTGAACGAGGCCGCTGGTCAGTACGCCGGCGATCCGTCGGCGGACGTGAGACGCAACGCGCACAAAGTTCACGGCCAAACCGTAATCGTAGCGAAATTCCTGACCGCACCGGACCCCTTGAAACCAGTCGTGTGGACGTATGATATAAAGCCAGGTTTCTTCGACGTTCTCTCCGACCCCGACTTGGCGGTGCGTGCCCAGGCCATTCGGTCCTACGCGAAGCTGGCAGTCCAAATGCAGGGCGTGTTGAAGCCGAATGATCCGAACGCGCAGGCCAGCCAGTACGCCCCGGTCTTCGCCGTCCTCAAAGACAACGACAACAAAGATGCGTACCTGCGGCAAGCGGCCGTCGAGGCGCTGATCACGCTCGCCGGGCCGGCCCCGTGCGAGTTGGCGAACGCCTGGAAGGCGTCGAAGCCGGCGTCGGACCACCCGGCGGTTCGCCTGGGCGTCGTGCTGGCGTTGCGCAAGTTGCAGTGCCCCAAGCTCGACGAGTGGCTCACCGACAGCGACCCCGCCGTCGTCGCGGAGGCGGCCCGCGCCATCTACGACCAGGCGTTGGCCACGCCGATGCCCGGCCTGGCGAAGCTCAGCGACAACCCCGGCGTGCAAGACGCCGTCGCCTACCGGGCGCTGGCCGCCAACTACCGCCTGGGCGAAGCGGCGAATGCGAGCCGCGTCGCGGCGGTGGCGGCCCGCAGTAGCGAGAACGAGGGAGTCCGCATGGCCGCGCTCAAGATGCTCGAGGAGTGGGCCAAGCCGAAGCGGCTCGACCCGATCACCGGCCTGACGATGAACCTCGGCGAGCGCTCGCCGGGCGTCCCCAAGCAGGCCGCGGTCGCCGTGCTGGCGAAGCTCTTCGTCGGCAGCGACGCGCTGCGGAAGCAGTCGGCGCAGCTCACGGCCAAACTCGGCATCCAGGAGGTCGGCCCGCTGATGCTCGAACTCCTCGCCGACGCCAAGCAGCCGGTCAACACCCGCGTCGAAGCCCTGTTCGCCCTCGAAGCGGTCAAGGCGAAGCAACTGCCCGAGGCGGCCAAGCTCGCGCTCGCGTCCGGCGAGGCCAGGTTGCGCGGGGCGGCCCGCGTCGTGAACGCCAAGTCGAACCCCACGGCGGCACTGAAGGAACTGCCGGCGCTCTTGAAAGACGACAAGGCGTCGCTCGTCGAGAAGCAGATGGCGCTCGCGGTCATGGGCACCTTGAAGGAGTCGGCGGACATTGACGGCGCGATCGCGGGGGGCCTCTCCGACGCGCTCGCCGGCAAACTGCCCATTGCGCTCAAGCTCGACGTGATGGAGGCGGCGCAGGCCCGCAGTGAGGCCAAGAACCTCAAGCTGCACGCCCCGTTGCGCGAGAAGTTGAAGGAGATCGACACCGCCGACCGCGCGGCCGTCGCCAAAGACCCACTCGCCCGCGACCGCCTCGCCAGCGCCGGCGGCGACGCGGCCGTCGGCCGGCAAATCTTCCTGAACAACGCGGCGGTCTACTGCCAGCGCTGCCACAAGCTCGACGGCCAGGGCGGCGAGGTCGGCCCGTCGCTCAACGACATCGCCAAGACCAAGGACCGCGACTACTTGTTGGAGTCGATCGTGAACCCGAACGCCAAGATCGCTGAGGGCTACCAGTCGGTGATCCTGAACCTCGCCGACGGACGCACGCTCTCCGGGGTGCAGCGCGGCAAGGACGCCAAGACCGTGACGCTGGTGACGGCCGAGAACAAGACGATCGGCGTGCATCGCGAGTAAATCGACGCCGAGAAGCCGGACAAGTCGGCGATGCCGGACGACTTGCACAAGAAGCTGTCGAAGCGCGAACTCCGCGACGTGGTCGAGTTCCTGGCCAGCCTGAAGTAACTGCCCCGAACCTCCCCCAAACTGCAAGGAGCCGCGCGATGGCGATTCTGGTGCTGGACCCCGGCAAGCAGGCGCAGCTCCTGACACTCTGGACGGCCGACGGGGACGTGCTCTCGACGGAAGTTTGGGACGGGGTGACGGTGTTTAACCCGCTTTGGGACGACCACCACCAGGCGATTCGTGGCACCCTGTACGTCGCCTGCGTGGAGGCGGTCGGGGGCGTCGGGTCTGCCACGACATGTTCTGGACGGGCGGGCCAGACTTCGTGGCGGAAATTGTCAGCCCCGGCGAAACGCCGTGCGCCAAGCTCGGCTTCTACGAATCGATCGGCACGCGGGAGGTCTTGATCGTCCACCGGCAGCCGTGGAAGCTCGAACTGTTCGGACTGACCGACGGCAAGTTGAAGTCGGTCGGGTCGTCGGTGCTGACCACGCCCGACGTTTGCACCTCGGCGGCGTTGGGGCTGACCTTCGGCCTCGTTACGTCGGGGACGAGGCCGAAGGTCGTCGTCACGCACCCGGCGACCGGCCGCACCCGTTCGGCCTGATCCACTTCCACCCCGGAGCATCGCCGTGCCGATTCTGGTGCTCGACCCCGACAGCGAAGCGCGGTTGCGGCGACTCTGGCCGGGGCTGGACGACGACCGCTGGACCGAAGTTTGGGACGGAGTCACGGTCCTGTCACCGGTCGCCGACACCGAACACCAGAACCTCGTCAACTCCTTCGGCGCGGTGTTCTGGCTCGTCATCACACAAAGTTCGCTGGGCACGGTCTACCAGGGCGTGAACCTCAGCGACCGCACTCCCAATTGGCTCGAGAACTACCGCAACCCGGACGTGTCCGTGTATCTCGACGGCAACCCGGCGGCCGATCACGGCACGCACTACGTCGGCGGCCCGGACCTGGCCGTCGAAGTCATCAGCCCCGGCGAGACGCCTTCGGCCAAGTTCGGCTTCTACGCGGCCGTCGGCACCCGGGAACTCTTGATCGTGAACCGCAAGCCGTGGAAGCTGGAACTCAACGCGCTCGCCGATGGCCAGCTCAAGCTCGCCGGGTCGTCCCCGGGCGTCTGCACGTCGGTCGCCTTGGGGCTAACGTTCCGGCTTGAAAACGCCACCCCGCGGCCGCGGATCGCCGTGACGCACCCGCAGACCGGTCGCACTTGTTCGGTCTAAACCAGCGTGATGCGGGTGATCTCGGGGCGACACCCCATCCGTACCGGGAGCACGCTCATGCCGGTGCCGGCGCTGACGTAGACTTGCGTCGCCGG
Source organism: Fimbriiglobus sp. (assembly GCA_025362195.1). Taxonomy (GTDB): domain Bacteria; phylum Planctomycetota; class Planctomycetia; order Gemmatales; family Gemmataceae; genus Fimbriiglobus. The sequence goes on from JANYHV010000002.1 coordinate 3,855, forward strand.
GGCTTCGACGAGGCCGTGGGCGTACTTCTGGCCGTACCGGCTCGGCACGAGCGGGGCACCGTAGCCGGGCAGCACTAATTGGCCGCCGTGGGTGTGGCCGGACAGCATCAGGCCGACGCGGCGGTCGCGCACCGTCTCGGCCACGTCCGGGTTGTGGCTGACCAGCAGGCAGGCGTCGGCCCGCGACACGCCGCGCAGTGCTAACTCGACATCGGGCCGGCCGTGCCACAGGTCGTCCACCCCGGCGACGTGTAGGGTCTCGCCGTCCCGCGTCAGCGGCACGCCCCGGTTGGTCAACTCGATCACGCCGGCCCGGGCCATCGCGGCGCGGGTCTCGGCGAGGCCGTGCCGGTAGTCGTGGTTGCCCAGCACCCCGTAGACGCCGAGCGGGGCGGAGAGCGCGGCGAGTATCTCGAAGCACGGGGCGATGAACCGGCCTTCCCGGTGCGAGTAGTCCCCGCCCAGGAGGATCAGGTCGGGGGCGAGGGCCATCGTCGTGCGGACGACCGCGGCCACGTCGGCCTCGCTCACGAACGGCCCGTGGTGGATGTCCGTCACGAACGCGACCGTCTTGCCCCGGAACGCCGCCGACAGCCGGGGGACGGCGATCGTCTGCCGGTCGAGGTGCAGGTGCGTCGCCTCGGCGAAGCCGTACCCCACGGCGACCGTCGGCACGGCGACGGCGGCAGCCCCGAGGCCGAAGGCGTTTCGCAAAAACGAGCGGCGGTTCATGGGCAAGCCTACGGCGTGAGTTCGGAATCCCGACACTCCCACGGTACCCGCACCCCGATCCGAAAGGGATGCCAATTCGGGCCGACTTTACCGCCGGTGCCGATTATTCCGACACCGGGCGGAGCCGGGCGTCAACCGCGGTGAACGGCCGACTACTTGCCCTCGTTGGTCGGCCAGATCGATTTCAGCGGGTAGACGCGGCAGGCCGTGACGCGGGCCTCGCCGCCGCGGGCGAACAGTTCGAGCCGGTCGCTCGCCGCCGCCGGGAACACCAGGTCGGTGACGACCGTCTCGCCGCGGTTGCCGAACACCTCGACCGAGCAGCGGTCCACGAGGACGCGGAGCCGCACGCGGCCGTCGGCCTCGGGGGCCAGCGGCCCGGCGTGCCGGCCGGCGAACGCCTTGTGGAACCCGACGTTGCCGGACTTGGTGCGATCGACGGACACGGTCTTGGCCTCGGCGTCGTAGCCGACGATCGTCTGCTCGTCGCCGCCCTTGAGGACGCGCACGCCCACCTCGGCCGCGGTGCCGGGGTCGAACTCCAGGACCACCTCGACCTGCCGGCCGCGGGTGTCGAGCGGCCGGGCCGCGCTCAGGGCGAAGTTCTCGATTACCTCCGGTTTGCCCCGCAGGGCCTCCAGTTCGCGCACGGGAACCTGGCACAGCCGCAGGGTGCCGCCGATCCGCCGCAGGGTCAACTCGCGCGGCACGGACATCGCGCTCCGCCACGGGGCGGTGGGGTTGAGGGCCGTTTCCCAGTTGTTCATCCAGCCGATCCAGATCCGCCGCCCGTCCTTCGGGGGGACGTTCGACCAGGAAATGGGGGCGTAGAAGTCCCGGCCGTAATCGACCCACTGGGAGGTCTTGGCGTCCGGGGTGAACGCTTTGCCGTCGAAGGTGCCGAGGAAGTACTCGCCGCCGGACCCGCCCGCGACCGCCCCGCTCCCCATGTCGGCTTTGAGCACCCACCGGGTGACGCCCGGCTCGCCGACGACCGGCAGCTCGAACAGGTCGGGGCACTCCCAGTTCGGCTTGTCGGCGACGCCGGCCGGGCCGAAGTCGCTCAGGTGGGTCCACGCTTTGAGGTCCTTCGACCCGTAGAACTGCAACTTCTTCTGCACGGCCAGCGACACGACCATGACCCACTGTTTGGTCGCCGCGTGCCACGCCACCTTGGGATCGCGGAACTCGGCCTGGCCGACGTCCAGCACCGGGTTGCCGGGGAACTTCGTCCAGGTGCGGCCGCGGTCGACACTCGACGCGAGGTCCTGCGTCTGCTTGCCGTGGCCGTGGCCGGTGTAGACGGCCACCAGCGGCGGCTTGTCGCGCGTGCCGAGGCCGCTGGTGTTGTCGGCGTCGGCGACCGCGCTGCCGGAGAACGCCATCACGCCGTACTCGTCGTGCAGGGCGATCGGCAGGTGGTCCCACGCCACCAGGTCCTTGCTGACGGCGTGGCCCCAGCTCATGTGGCCCCACTCGTTGCCGTGGGGGTTGTGCTGATAGAACAGGTGGTACTCGCCGTCGGCGTAGACCAGCCCGTTGGGGTCGTTCATCCAGTTCACTTCGGGCGTGAAGTGGTACTGCGGGCGGTGCGGCTCGCGGTAGTAGCCGGCCGACTTGCGGTACGCCTCGGGCCGCCCGACCGGTTTCTCCGCGGCGGGCGGGGCCTGGCCGGCGAGTCCGCCGGCGAACCCGACGGCCGCGACGAGGGTCTTGAAAAGGTAGCGCATGGTAAAGTCTCGCGGGTGGTCGGTCGGGGTCAGCTCACGCCCAGCCGCTTCTCGATCTCTTCGAGGGGCACGCCCTTGGTCTCCGGCACGGCCGCGACCACCCAGACGAGTTGCAGCACCATCATCAGGCCGAAGAACAGGAAGACATACCCCGGCGCGAAGGCGGTGACCATCTTCGGGAAGAAGGTCGTCAACAGGGCCGCGAAGATCCAGTGCGTGAAGCTGCCGAGCGACTGTCCCGTCGCGCGGTGCCGGGTGGGGAAGATCTCGGAGATGAACACCCAGATCACCGCCCCCTGGCCGACGGCGTGGGCGGCGATGAAGCCGAAAATGCACGCCGGGACGATGGCGTACGTCTCGGTGAAGAACGCCCACGCGCACAGCCCCAGCGACGCGACGTACCCTAGCGACCCGACGAGGAGCAGCGTCCGCCGGCCGACGCGGTCGATCAGCCACAGGCCGACGAACGTGAACACCAGGTTGGTCACGCCGATGCCGACGGACTGCAACAGGGCCGCCTTATCGCTGAGGCCGGTCAGCTCGAAGATGCGCGGGGCGAAGTACAGCACGGCGTTGATGCCGGAGAGCTGGTTGAAGTAGGCGATCAGCACGGCGAGCAGGATCGGCCGCCGCAGCCGCCGCGTCCAGAACCCCTCCCCGGCCGAGTCGCCGGGGTCCGCCGCCTGAATCTCCCCGGCCAGCGCGGCGACCCCGTCCGGGGGCAGGTCGGCGTTGACCAGCGCCAGCACCCGCAGCCCCTCCGCACGGTCGCCGCCCCGGCGGAGCAGCCAGCGCGGGCTTTCGGGGATGGCCAGGCACAGGACCGTGTACACGACGGCCGGAACCGCCACGACTCCCAGCATCCACCGCCAGGCGTCCGCCCCCAGCCCGGCGAGCAGCGCGTTCGACAGGAACGCCGCGAGGATGCCGAAGACGATGTTGAACTGGAACAGGCACGTCAGCAGCCCGCGCCGCTTCGGCGGGGCGATCTCCGAGATGTACAGCGGCGCGGCGACGGTCGAAATGCCGATGCCGATGCCGCCGACGAACCGCGCGGCCACGAACGTGACCACGTCGGGCGCGATGCCGCAGCCGACGGCCGAGAGGAAGTACAGGACGCCGACGCCCAGCAAGGTCTTCTTGCGGCCGAACCGGTCGGCCGGCCAGCCGCCGACGAACGACCCCAGGACCGTCCCCCAGAGGGCCGAACTCATCGCCAGCCCGTGGGCCGCGTCGCTGAGCTGCCACAGCGCCTGGAGCGTTTTTTCGGCCCCCGAGATGACGACCGTGTCGAACCCGAACAGGAACCCGGCCAGGGCCGAGGTGAGCGACCAGAAGAAAACGCGCGGCGTCATGGCGTGCCCGGGAGAGAGCCGAGGAGAGTGAGCGGTCAGTGTACACGGCCCGGCTTGAGGCGAGCCGGAAGCGCCAGCGCCCGGAGTCTCGACGGCGGTTGACTTCGTATCCCCGATCGGGTATCGTTCGCCGATGGAGCCGCTCACCCTGACTGTCCTTGGCGGGGCGATCAAAAGTCCGCCACTGTCGTTCAAAGCTCGCGTCCGAGTGGGCGAGTTGCTGCGGCGAATCCAAAGCGGTGACAACATCGGGATGCCCCACTCCCGACCAATGCCGTCGATCGGGGAACGGGTTCACGAACTGCGGGTGCGTGACCCGGACGCCAACGCCAACTGGCGGGTGATTTATCGAGTTGACGCCGACTTCCTGCTCGTCCTGGACGTATTCCCCAAGAAAACCCCGAAGACCCCGAAACAAGTGATCGAGCGGTGCCAGAGCCGGATGCGGCTTTACGACGCCGGGAGTAGGCCATCATGAGCGAGCTGACGACGGAAACCAAGGCCGAAAAGCGTGCGAGGCTTGAGGCGTTGGGCTACCGCTTTTACGACGACGCCGCCGACTGGCTCGGGCTGAGTGAGGACGAGAAGAAGTTGTTGGACGTGCGAATGTCCGTGACGCAAGCCATTCGAGACCTCCGCGAGTCCCTCGGGCTGACGCAGGCGCAGCTCGCCGAACGCCTCGGTTCGACGCAGCCGCGCATCGCCAACCTCGAGACCGGCCAGCGCGGGTTCTCGATAGACTTCGCCGTCAGGGCGTTGCTGGCAATGGGCGGCGAGGTGACGATTACGACCAAACTGCCCAAGCGGCGGAAGGCAAAGCCGGCCACGCCCTAACCTCACCCCGTTTGTGAACATTCCGTGTCGGGCACTCGCCGGGAGGGCGAGTGTCCTATAATGCCGTTTTGCCCCCGACTCCCGGACCCACCACGCGCATGGCTAGTTTACTGCAGATCACCAAAGCCTCGAAGAGTTACGGCGACCAGGTCCTTCTCGACGCCGCCGACGCCACCATCAGCGATACCACCAAAGTCGGGTTCGTCGGCCGCAACGGGGCCGGGAAATCGACGCTGCTTCGCGTGCTCCTCGGCGAGGAAGAACTCGACAGCGGCGAGGTCATCCGCCACCCGTCGCTGCGCCTCGGCTACCTCCGCCAGCACGACCCGTTCGAGCCGGGCGAGACCGCCCTCGAATACCTCATGCGCGACAGCGGCCAGCCGGACTGGAAGTGCGGCGAAGTCGCCGGGCAATTCGAAGTCAAGGGCGCGTACCTCGACGGCCGCGTCTCGACCCTGTCGGGCGGCTGGCAGACCCGGTTGAAACTGTCGGCGCTGTTGCTCCACGAGCCGAACCTGTTGCTGCTCGACGAACCGACCAACTTCCTCGACTTGCGCACGCAGATTCTGCTCGAACACTTCCTCAAGAACTACCGGGCCGCGTGCCTGATCGTATCCCACGACCGGACCTTCCTCGGGGCCACGTGCGACCACACGCTGTCCCTATCACGCGGCAAGTTGACCAGCTTCCCGGGCAAGGTCGACGCCTTCCTGGAGTTCGCCGAGGAGAAGCGGCTGACCGACCAGCGGAGCAACGCCGCGCTCATGGTCCGCCGCAAGGAACTCGAAGACTTCATCGCCCGGAACAAGGCCCGCGCCAGCACGGCCGCGCTCGCCCAGTCGAAGCAGAAGGTGCTCGACAAGATGGAGCTGACGGTCATCGCCGGGGACGAATCGACGGCCACGATCCGCCCGCCGCAGGTGGACGCCCGCCGCGGCTCGGCGCTGCGGTGCAAGGACCTCGCCGTCGGCTACCCGGACCGCGAGATCGCCACGAACGTCCAGCTCGAAATCGAGCACGGCTCCCGCGCGGCGGTGGTCGGCGACAACGGCCAGGGGAAGACGACCTTCCTGCGGACCGTCGTCGATTCGCTCAAGCCGCTGGCCGGCGAGGTGCGGTGGGGCTTCGGCTGCAAGGTCGGCGTCTACGCCCAGCACGTCTACGCCGACCTGCCCGAGACGATGACGGTCCTCGACTACCTCCGCCGCCAGGCCGTGTTCGGCAAGAAGGAGCAGGAGATTCTGCAAGTCGCGGGGTCGCTGCTGTTCAAGGGGTCGCACGTCAAGAAACCGGTGTCGGTCCTGTCCGGGGGCGAGCGGGCGCGGCTCGTCATGGCGGGGCTGATGCTCGGCGATTACAACATCCTGATCCTCGACGAACCCGGTAACCACCTGGACGTGGACACGGTGGACGCCCTCGTGGACGCCCTGGTGAGCTACCAGGGCACGGTCATCTTCACGAGCCACGACCGGCACTTCACGAAGCGCGTCGCCACGTGCATCATCGAAGTCCGCGACGGCCGGGTGGTCAACTACACCGGCCAGTACGAGGCCTACGTCGAGAAGGTCAACGCCGAGATCGAGGCCGGCGAGCGCGAGACGGCCGCGGCCCGGGGCAAGCTGACCGGGGCGAGCACCGCCCCGAAGGGCGTCAAGATCGCCCACTCCGCGGTCCGCAGCGAAAAGGAACTCCGCAAGGAGATGAAGGCCCTGGAGCGCAACATCGCCCAACTCGACGAGCAGAAGAAGGCCGTGAACAACCGCTGGCTGAGCACCAACGACCCGACCGAGTCGAGCAAGCTGGAACTCGAGTTGGAGACGGTGACGGCCGACCTGGAAGCCGCCGAAGAGAAGTGGGCCGGCCTGTACGAAGTCGTCGAGGCGATGTGACTATGCGTGCGGCACAGCGAACGGCCGGGGCACCCCTCGCGGGCAGGCCTTTCAAGGTGGATGAGAGAGTTGTGAGAGAGCCGAGTGCTTGTTTTCCAGCGGATTTATGAGTGACAACGGGTTGTCACTGGCGATATCCAAGATTTTTGTCGCACGGGTGGCACACCGGATCGACGAAACAGCTGGAAAAACAAGGCGATCAGCAACTCTCATCCACCTTGGAAGCCCTGCCCCTCGGGGGTGCCCGGCCTTCCGTAAATCACTTCATTCGCCGGTCGGCGGGGTGGGCACTCGCGACGAAATCGTCTTGCGGGTGAAGGAGTACCCCGACTGCCAGCGGTCCTCCAGGAACAGCCCGTTGAAGCGAACCTCCGTTACGCCGCCGGCCCGGTCGTAGGTGAATTCGAGACGTTGTCCCGCGAGCGAGCGGTGGCACGCCTTGCCGAGTTCATAAGGCAAAAGGACGACTTCGGCGAGGCCCAGGGTGGCGAGGTCCAGGGCGACGTACGACATGCCATTTCCGGGTTCGGCAATCTTTCGCCGGGTCGAGTAGACATCCGTCACACGCCCTTCGGCCGACTGTATGTCGGTCGGTTCGCCGAGAGCCTCGTGGACCTGAAACCGCGTCGTCAAGTGCGCCAGGTTGGTCCCCTTGCCGGCGACGGAACTGGCGCACCCGGACGACAGGGTCAAGCCGGCCACTGCCACGGTGACGGCCCGCACGAAAGCTTTCGGAAGTCGCCTCATTCCACCGCGATAGCCGCAGCGGCGTGGGCGTCAAGTTCAAGCGTTAATTGGCTCGCGTCAATTCGGCGGGACCGTAGCGGCCGGGGGCGGGCCGCCACACCGCCCCCGAATCGACACTGACTGGGTCACTTCAGGTACTTGGCGAACCAGGCCAGGTCGAACTCCATCTTCGCCCGGCGGTTGCTCATCTTGGTCAGGCCGTGCGGCTCGCCGGTGTACACGATCAACTCCGTCGGCACCTTCTTGTACTCGCGCAACGCCCGGTACAACATGCGGCTGTGGCCGGGCGGGCACCGCTCGTCCGCCCCGCCGACGTGGACGATCGTCGGCGTCGTCACGTTGCCGATGCCGTAGGTCGGCGAGGTCGCGCGGTAGATGTCCGGCGTCTCCCAGGGG
>JANYHV010000033.1 GCA_025362195.1 Fimbriiglobus sp.
CGACGCTGAACGGTAGACACGGTTTCACGGCCTCCGGGGAGTGCGAACGATGCGTCGGGGTCTTCTACTCGGGTTCGCCTGCCTGGCCACCGCGGCGGCGCTGGTCGCCCAGGACGCCAAGCCCGGCGCGAGCGTGCCGTCCGCCTTCCGCAGCTTCGTCGTGACCGACGACCGGTTCCCGCCCAAGGTCACGCCGGTCAAGGCCCCCGAGGACCGCGACCCGCGCGACCGCACGGACAAGATGCACTGCCTGGTGTGCGAGTACGGGCTGAACCCGGCCGTCCTCGTGTTCAGCCGGGCCACCCCGGCCGAGGACGGCGCGGCCGCGAAGCTCGCCAAGCAACTCGACCTGATCCTGCAAACCCGCGAGGCCCGGGCCAACAGCTTCAACGCGGCCGTCGTCTTCCTGACCCTCGAAGCCGAGTACCCGGCCGACGCCGCCCGCAACGACAAGGGCGAGTTCCTCCGCGAGGAGAAGGCCAAGCAGGTCAAGGACCTGGCCACCCAACTCAAGACCCCGCGGCTCGCCTTCGGCCTGGCCGCGAAGGCGTCGCCGGCCATTGCCGAGTGGGGCGTCGCCGACGGGGACGAGACCGTCGTCGTGCTGTACAACCGCCTCCGCCTCGTCAAGCGGTGGAACTTCGCCGCCGGTGCCCCGACCGACGACGAGATCAAGGCGATTGCGGCGGCGGTGAAGGTCGAGTCGGTGAAGTAGCGACCGGCAGCCGCGCCCCGAGGGCCAGGACCGCGCCGGCGAGTAGCGTCGTCGCGGCACTCAGCGTCAAGCTGACCAGGTGGACCGGGCCGAACAGCGACTTGGCCCAGGCCGCCACCTCCACGTCCGGGTTGAACCGCTCCAGCCGCAACCGGCTCACTTCGGCCGACACCGGGATCGACACGACCACCAGCACGAACGCCGCCCCGGCCAGGCCCGCCCGCAAGCGGTGGACCCCGCCGGCCCGCGCCATGGACAGGGCCGTCACCAGCGCGACCGCCCCGCACACGAGTTGCACGGTGAAGTAGCGCGGGAAGATCGGCCCGACCGCCGCCCCGGCCAACGCCGAGGCGAGCGCGTCCTTCGTCGCCTGCGGCGTGCCCGGCGGGACGATCGGCACCAGCGCCGTGCGGTCCGACGGCGACTCGGCGACGACCGCCTTGAACGACGCGAAAATCGCCGGCGCGGCGACGAAGTTGAAGAACAGCGACCCGCCGAACCACACCCCGACGGCGAGCAAGTGCAGGCTGCGCAGCGCGGCCTCCTGGGGCGGGTTCGCCTCGATGCGGTTCTCGGTGCCGGTCAGAAGCCGCCGCACGTTCGCCCGGTGCTTGGCGACGACCGCCAGCGCCCCGACGACGAAAAATCCGGTGACGACGAAGGCGTCCCGGCCGAACGGGTCCGGCGTCACGGCCAGCCGCGCGGCGACGAGCGTGACCGCCGCCGCGAGGGACGCCAGGGAGACGTACCGCGAGGCGAGCGCCGTAATCGCCCAGGCGACGGCGGCCAGCAGCCACGGCAGCGGGGCGAGCGCGGCCGCGACCCCCGCCCCGGTGGCAACGCCCTTGCCGCCGCGGAAGCCGAGGAATACCGGGTACAGGTGGCCCAGAAACGTCGCCGCGGCGACCGCGACGCGCAGAACGTCGGGCGGGCCGAAGGCGTCCGCCGCGCCGGGGTCGAACAGGGCGACGACGGGCAGCGTCAGAGCCGTCGGCACGGCCCCCTTGGCGAAGTCGCACAGGAAGACGAGGACGGCGAACGGCCGGCCGAGGACGCGACCGGCGTTCGTCGCGCCGATGTTGCCGCTGCCCGCCGCGAGCAAGTTGACGCCGCGCACCCGGCCGACGAGGTAGCCGAAGGGAATGCCGCCGAGGAAGTACGCCGCGACTACCGCCACAATGCCGACCGCCATGCCCAAGCCCCTCAGCGCGCCCGACGCTTCGCGGCCCGCACGTCGTCGAAAACGCCCAGTAACGCCGCGTAATGCTGCTCGAACGTCCACGCCCCGGCCGCCCGCCGCGCCGCCCCGGACGCCGGGCGGAGGTAGTCGGCGTCCGCCATCCGGGCGAGCGCGCCGCCGAGTTCCGCGGCGTCGTGCGGGTCGTTCACCACCAGGCCGTTGTCCGGCACGGTGAGCAGTTCGGCAGCGCCATTGTACTGCGTCGTGAGCACCGGCAAGCCGCACGCCAGCGCCTCCAGCGCGACCAGCGAGCACGGGTCGTAGAAGGTCGGGTGGACGAGGAAGTCCGCGGCGAAGTAGGCGTCCTTCGGGTCGGCGCGGAAGCCGAGGAAGATCAGCCGGTCGGCGACGCCCAGCGACTCGGCGAGCCGGCGGTACTTGTCGAACTTGGGGTGCCCGACGACGGCGATCTTGAAGCGAACCTCCGGCGGCACCGCGGCCGCGGCGCGGACCAGCGGGGCGAGGCCCTTGAGCCGGTAGTTCATGGCGACGAACAGCCCCGTCGGCGTGTCGTCCGTCAGGCCCCAGGCGCGGCGTTCTGCGGTGCGGCGCTCGGCCCGGTCGGGGGCGACGAAGCGGTGCGGGTCGATGGCACTGCGGACGACGCTCAGGCTCTCCGGGCCGACGCCGTAATAGTGGGCGAAGTGCCGCGCCACCATGTCGCTGTTGACGACGATCAGTGGCCGCGGGTCGGTCAGGTACTGCTTGCGTTCGAGCCGCGCGAACGACCGGCTGGCGGGGTCGAACCGCTTGCCCCAGGCCGCGATTTGCCGGGCGACCGGGCCGCGGAACTTGCGCAGGTTGTGCTCCCGGCTCGCGGCGTGCAGGCCGCCCTGCGGGTACAAAACGTCCTGCCCCCAGGTCTTGTCGAACCCGACCGTCACGTCGTGCGCGGCGAGTTTCAGCGCCGCCTCGCACGCCCGGCCGAACCGCCACGGCCGCAAGAAGCGCGGGCCGCGCGGCACCTCGAGTGTGTGGAAGCGCATCGACGCGGGCAGGGCGGCGGCGTCCCACCGGCAGGCGTACAGGTGGACCGCGTGGCCGTCCGCCGCGAGCCGCCGGGACAGGTCGCCGAGGTACGTCTCCGCCCCGCCGCGGCTGGGCAGCACCGACTCGTAGCAGAGCGCAATGTCGAGCGGCGTCACGGCATGCCCCCCGCGAGCTTGCGGTTGTGCCGCAGGTACTGCGCCGCCTTCCAGCGGACGAGCCGGCGCAGTCCGGCCGGCGGCGGCGGCCAGTCGGGGCCGGCGGCCCGGCGGTAGGCCCGCTCGAAGCGGAAGATGTCGCGGAGTGTCACCCCGGTGACACCGGCGGTCGAAAAAAGCAGTTGCGCGAGGTCCTTGACCTGGAAGCGGCGGGCGAACATCGGAGACCGTAATAAGCGGTGAAAATCGATCATGATGACGCGGCCGGTCCAGTCCGTCGGTGTCATGTCGATGTCACTCACGCGGGCGTAAAAGTGGCACAGGTACAGGTCCTGGTGGAAGGCCCGGCGGCGGTGCAGCTCGCGCGTCAGCCGGGCGAGTTCGACGACCAGTCCCCGCTTCCACACCTCGAAGTCGGACGGCGTCAAGCGACCGGCGGCGAGCGGGATCAACTCGTGCAGCGCGAGCATCCCGCCCAATTCTTCGACCGCCAGGAAACTCCGCAGCGGCCCGCGGCGCGACTCCCCGGCGGCGTGAACGGTCGGCACCGGCAGCCCCTGCGCGGCCGCCCACCGCAGGTTCTCGAACTCCTGCCAGCCGGGCGAATAAACGCGGGTCGGGAAGAGCCGGGCGAGCCAGGTGTGGTGCCGGGGCAACGCGAAGTGGCGCTTCAAGTAGACGACGAGTCGGCGGTCGCCGGCGGCCAACGTCCAGCGACCGATGGACCGGCCCTGCTTGGCGTGGTGGCGGTCGGGCACGTCCACGGTCATGACGCGCGCGAGCCAATCGGCCCCGGCGAAGGCGGGCCACTCGGGCGACGCGAAGGCGCGCCAGTCGTCCGCGGGGACAGGGTTCAGCGGGTGCTCCTCAAGTAGCGCCGGCGGGTCGGGCGGTCGGCCCAGCGGTCGCCGAGGTAGCCGCGGACGACGGCCGCACGCTCGCCGCGCGACAGCCCCGGCACCTCGCACGCGAACAGGCGGACGAGGTCTTTGGCGCGGCGGCCGTCGGTCATCGCCCGTTGAAGTCTGACCCCCTGCGGCGACTCGACGCGGAGGACATCGGCGGCGAGCGCGAGGACCGGCCGGCCGGTGCCGCCGGGGACCAGCCGCAAGCCGGCGGCGTGCAAACGGCCCAGGAATTGGCCGCATTCGCGGAGGAGAGCGCGGCGAGCCGGGGTCGGCCGGGCGGGGTCGGCGAGCGCCACGCTCAGCGGCGTGCGGTCGGGGACGGCGGCGGTCAGGACGAACGAATCCGCCGTCACCCGGCCGCGGAATGTCTGCCCGAAGGCGAGCAACCGCGCGGCGGGGATCGCGTGCCGGTCGAGGTGGAAGAGGACGCGCGCGGCGAGTGCCCCTGGCGACCGCCACGGCCGTTCGCGGAGCACGGCGGCGGTGCGGCCGACGGGGTCGAAGGTGTGGAAGCGGGTCAGCGTGGCGCGGCGGCCGTCGGCAAGCCTCACCACTTCTTCGACCGTCTCGTCGCCTTCGCCGGCCACGTAGAACGGACTCGCCACCGCCGGAAACGGCCAGAGCGGGGCGACTTCGGGCAGCACGCACACCGCCTCCCCGGCGAGCCAGACGAGCCGCTGCCCGGTCGGCGTCGGCCGGCCCTGGTCGCGGACCGACGACCGCCGCGCCCGCCCGGCGGCGACCCGCTCGATCTCCCGCGCGAGCTTGTGCGCGTCGGGTAAGTCGCAGCTTCCGCGGGCCATCGCCCGGCGGTACGTCGCGAGGAAGCGGAGGCGTTCGGCGGGCGTCGCGCCGGCCGGGGTGGTGGCGTGCAGGTTGGCCAGGCACGCGCACGCCTCGGCGGGCGACGGCACCCGGCCGGCGCGGGCCGACTGCCAGTCGAGGAGGGTCACGGTCCCGTCGGCCGCGTCCACGAAGACGTGCTTGGCGGCCAGCTCGGGGGTCGTGAACCCGGCGGCGTGCAGGGCCGCGAGTGACACGGCAATGTCACTCGAAATCCGCCGGCGGGATTTGGGTGACACCGCCGTGTCACCGATCAGCCCGCGCAACTCCGTCGCGCGGGAGAGGTCTTCGACGAGCAGGAAGGCGTGGCCGCGGGCGTCCTCCCCGTGGGCGAGCCACTGCGGGCCGGGCAACCGGCCGGCTTCCAGCGCGTTCAACGTCGCCGCCTCGCGCGCCGCCCGGCTCACGGGGCCGAACCCGGCGAGCAGGTTCCGCCACTTCGCCCGGCGGCTGGCCGTGTGCTCGCGCTTCAGGTAGCACGCCTTGCCGGGCAGTTCGACGCGGACGACGTGCCGGTCGGCGTGCCCGCTGACGACCTCGCCGGGCAGGTCGTAGGCGGACTGCCCGGACCCCACGCCGACGCGCCGCAGGAACGCCCGGTAGCGCGGGTGGTAGACGATCCAGCCGCCGCCGGCGTCGATCCGTTCCACGGCCGGCGGACTCCCGACGCCGAGTCGGGACGCGGGGATGCGGGCGGCGATCACGGTCGCCTCCGGGGCGGCCGGCGGGTCGATCAGGCGGAAGAGGTTAACTGGCATGGCGGGTCGCCCCCGAGGTTTCGTCCGTGAACCGGCGCAACAAGTCCAGCGCCGGGCCGACCGCGTCCTGCGGCGTCAATTCGGTCATGCACCGGTGGTGGCCCAGCGGGCAGACGCGCCGCTGGCACGGCCCGCACGGCACCGGTTTTTGCACGTGCACGGCCTTGGCGAAGTGCGTCTCCGTCCAACCGATGTGCGTCGGCCCGAACAGCGTCACGACCGGCACGCCGAACGCGGCGGCGAAGTGCCGCGGCCCGCTGTCCGTCGTTAAAAGCAGGTCCAGCCGCCGCACGACCGCCTTCGTCAGGCCGAGTGACAACGCACTGTCACCGAGTGACACGACGTTGACATCGGCGGCGAGCCTGGCGATCTCGGCGGCCTGCTCGCGCTCGGCCGGGCCGCACAGGACGACGACGCCCAGGCCCGGCGTCGCGGCGACGAGCCGGCGGGCGGCCGCGGCGAAGTACTCCGCCGGCCAGTGCTTCGACGACCCGAACGCGCCGCCGGGGTTCAGCCCGACGACCCGCCGGAAGCGGTGCAACTTGAGCGCCGCCCAGACGCGGTCAGCGGCCAGTTCGTCGGCCGGCGTCGTCGCCAGTTCCATCCGCGCGCCGGGGTCGGGGACGCCCAGGAGGCGGACGACGCGGTTGTAATCCTCCAGTGCCGGCGTCGGCTTGAAGCTGCCGCCGGGGCCGCGCGTGGGGTAGACCCGGTGCGTCAACAGCGGGTGCCGCAAGTACCGCGCGAAGCCGGCGACGGTGGCGCAGCCGGCGAGGCGGGCGAGCAGCGCGGGGCGGAACGAGTTCGGGAACAGGACCGCGGTTTCGGGCCGGTGGCGGCGCAGCGCGGCGACCGTCGGGCCGAAGGTCCGCAGCGACTTGCCGAGCGGGACGGTGTCGTCGAACCAGGGCAGGCCGGCGAGGGTTTCGGCGACGTACGGCTTCGCCACGGCCACGAGGCGGCGGTGCGGGAAGTGCGCGCGGACGGCCCGGATCGCCGGCGTGGCCATGACCACGTCGCCGATCCAGTTCGGCAGGAAAATCAGGATCGCCCCGTCCCCGGTGGTCACTCGTCGCGGCTCCCTTCGGGGATCAATTCGTCCAGTTTCGTGAGCAACTCGGCCTCGCCCGCGCGGATTTGCAGGCCGACGCGGACGGCCCACAGCGGCCGGCCGGCGAGTTCGCCCGCCCGTAGTTTCACGAAATCCTTCTGCGTTGTCAGCGCCAACCCGTCGGCCGGCAGTTTCGCGGCGAGCGTGCGCAGGCGTTCCACGTCGGCGCGGGTGTACGGGTGGTGGTCGGCGAAGGCGACGAATTCGACGACGTTCGCCCCGAGTTGGGCGAGAGTGGCGCGAAAGGCGTCGGGGTTGCCGAGGCCGCAGAACGCCAGCACCGGGCGGCCGCGGACGAGGGCGAGGGCGGCCGTGCGACCGTCGGTCGAGGCGAGTTCGACGGGGGCGTGGACCGCCTCGGCGACGACCAGTTTCGGGAAGCGCTTCGCCAGCAGCGTGCGTTGCCGGGCGACACGTTCGGGCGACGTTTGGTCGCAGCGGGTCAAGATCACGACGTGCGCACGCTTCAGCGAACCGAGCGGTTCGCGCAAGGTTCCGCGCGGCAACAAGAAGTCAGTGTCGGCCGGGCGGGTGGCGTCGAGCAGGACGATGTCGAGGTCGCGGGCGAGCCGGCGGTGCTGAAAGCCGTCGTCCAGCACGAGCAGTTCGCTCTCGAGTTCTTGCAGCGCCGTCAGAGCCAGTGCGACGCGGTCGGCCCCTTGCAGGTGCGGCACGTCGGGCAGGTTTTCTTCGAGCACCAGCGCCTCGTCGTTCGGCCCGGCGGCGGCCCCGTACCCGCGGCTGAGCACGGCGACGGCCACCCCGGCGGCCCGGTAGTGACGGGCGACGTACTCGACGCACGGCGTCTTCCCCGTCCCGCCGACGCTCAAATTGCCGACGACGACGACCGGCACCGAAACGCGGACCGCCCGGCGAATCCCGGCGTCGAACAGGCGGTTGCGCACGGAAATGACCAGGCCGTAAGGCAGGCGTGCCCACCACAGGGCGGCGCGGGCGAGGGCGGCGGTCGGCCCCCGGCGGTCGCCGGAGACGGTCGCCCGATAGGTGTCGCGGAGGTCGGGCATGGCGTGTTGTAGCAGGAGCAAAATCGCCCCGTCAACGCCGCTTTTCGCCGGGCCGGGTTCAAACGCAATCTTCGGCTCCGCCGCAGGCGCATCTTGGCGAGCGGCCCACGTCAGTGGGCTGTTCCAACCCGGAATGCGAAGGTCAACCCCAGCGAGTGCCCGGAAACTTCCCGCAGGCAGTTCCCTCGCATGCCAGGTTGGAACAGCCCACTGACGTGCAATGCCACTGAGTTAGGCTTGAAGTGATCGCAGCGTCTTGCCATGGCTGGAGTTACCACACTTCACCACGGCAAGGACGCTGCGATCATGACTCAGTCTACCGATGGGCCCGACTTCGTCCCGCCGACCGCTGCC
>JANYHV010000088.1 GCA_025362195.1 Fimbriiglobus sp.
CGCGGCCTACTACGCCGAAGCCGGCCGCGTGCGCTTGGTCGAGGAGGCCCCGAAGGAGTGGAAGATGGTGAGCATCTCGGGCACCGACCTCCGCGCCCAACTCGGCAAGGGCGAACTCCCGAACCCCGGCATCATGCGCCCGGCGACGGCCCAAGTGCTTATCGAGAAGTACAAGGCAGGGTAGGAGCGTGCGGATTCTGCTTGCGGCTCGCCCGAACAGCTGTAGACTGTGCGGGTGTTGTTCAAACGACCAGGATTCAATTCACGCACCCCCCGTTGGCCGGAACTGACTCCACCGAACCGTTGGTTTAGCCCCGGAGGCAGGGGTGCGGGAAGTAGATCTTTTCGTGAGTGGTTCGTGGAAGGTTCGACGGAGCCTGTTAGCCGCCTACTGGAGTAGTTTAGATGAATCGCGTGCTACTGATTTTCTTACTTGTAGAAGGTGTGATCGGCTTTACGATGGGTTTGTATTTATACACTTATATTCTCGGTATTAGCAACGGGATTGAGAAGGCTGGGGCACCCAACATTGGCACCGTGACGGTGGCTTGGCTCGGACTACGTTTGACCCCCATCGAGTGGGGGATCTTCGCCCTTGCCTGGCTGAATGCATGCATCGCGGTTTTGGAACTACCTACGGGCGTAGTGGCTGACAAACTCGGGCGGAAGGTGGCGGTGATCGCTGCCCTAGTTACACGCGCGGCCTTCTTCACTTGTTTGGCTGAGGCCGTCTCAGTTGGCATGGGAGACAAAGATGTAGATGCGTCATCGCTCGTCTCATGGGGCATAGTAGCAATGTCATTTTTGGCATTAAGTGCCGCGATGAAGAGCGGTTCCTTCATAGCTTGGTTCCGCGACCATTTATCTTACCATGATAAAATTACCGGTGGATCGCATTATATTGATCGGTTTCCGATTTACCGAGCCCGGTCGCGGATGCTCTTTCACGCCATGTTCATTCTCGGGACGTCCATCTCAGTCATTACTTACACGCGCGACAGGCTTCATAGTTCGTTCTACTTGGGAGCCGGAGTCAGCTTATTAGGCGTAGTGCTGTGTATGGCGTTCATGCCGGAGAATCGGCAGTATGGATATCGCCGATCGTTTCGGGAGTTATCACGACGAGCGATTAAAATCTACTTCACTACGCGGCCCCTCTGGGCCGTCACGTTTTGCAGCGTCTCCGTGTGGTCGGTCTTCTACGTGGTAGATGCGTACTGGCTGAAACTTTTTTCTGAGCACTTCGAGAGCCACCTAGGTAAGAATATTAACTCCCAATGGATCTTCCTTATTGCCGTTGTGACAAGCGCTAGTTTCTTAGGCAACTGCATTCTCGAACGCGTTACTTGTCTGCCGCGGATGGCACACCTTGCGACCAGCGGCATTGCCACGTCGCAATTGTTGGTTTGGATCAGTATCATGCACGGCGGTGCGTTGCTGTGCATGGCCACGCTATGGTTTAGTGGACTTGTCGGCAAGCAGTACTGGCCTCACTTTATAATTATGATAATAGTAATGTCGCTGCACAAGGTAGCTGATGGGGCTTCTGAGACTACACTTGACACGCTGGAAAATGTTTATATCCCTGATAATGAACAGAGTCGTTCCACGATTCTGTCGATTATTTCACTTGCTCGGCACTTGGTGATCGGCCTCGTCTTCGGTATTGAGCTCAAGACCGGAGTACTGCAATCTGGCGTTGGTGAAGCGGTCAGGGATGCTCAGCACGATCAGATAAACGTACTTTGGTCTATCACCGGCGCGGCCCTGATCCTGGTGTCGGCATCGACATGGGGCTCGCTAACTCGCATGCGGAAAAATCGACAGCAGTCCGAGTAACATTTCAGTTGCGCTTTTGTATTGAGGAGCATTTCAATGTCTTTATTCTCGAGCCTTCCGTCCGTGGTCTTGCTGGCTGACACATCTGGAACCTATACTCTATCGGCGACCTCCCCATTGACCGAAGCGGCCGTTACTCTCGCTACACTCGCCGTCGCGGGAGGCCTGGGCGGATTTGTGGCAGGGATCAGGACCAATTCCGCGCACTCCATCGTCATCCCTTTCCTGATAGACCGGGGTTTGAACCTCGGCTTCTTGGGAGATATCGTGATTGGCATGACTACTGGTATTGCGATCATGTTCTTAGGCGGCGCGGTCTTGGGGATCACTAACCAGCACATTGGGTCCAACTCGACTCCATATGATGTGCTGCGATTGGTTGCCCTTGGCATCATCTCAGGGTTTGGCGGGCTTAGCATCCTCGCCAAACTTTCTGACAATAATCTGTCAGAAAGGCTAACGGCAATAAGTCACCAAGTAGAAAAGAATCAGCACCTCGGAGAGATCCTTCGTGAGGCAACTTCCCTAAGAGCACAACTAAAATACCGCGAGTCCCACCTCTTTTATCAACGTGCTCTCGAGATAGATCCTTCGAATGAGGAGGCGCTAGTTTGCGGGGCGGTCGTTTGGAGCTACGTGGATGAGCCAGGTCACTATGTCGAAGCAATCAACCGACTTCAGATGATCGTCCAGTCGCATCCCCAATCGGCGAGGGCGTTCTACAATATGCACTGTCTGAAGGCTTTGGCGACGGAGAAGAAGGTTATGACGTATCCCACAGCTGAGATTTTGTCAGCGCTTGAGTCCGCAATCAAGTTAGAGCCCGAACGGTATCGTATATTCGCGGCAGACGATCCTGACTTGGCTTCACTCAAAGCCGTCAAGGATTTCAACAGCTTAATTCGCCCCAAAGCTGGTAATCCATAATTTCGCTCGCCAGTTGGGCACGAGGGACTAACCTTGCGCTGGTATCGACCCGAGCCAGCGGTTGTCTTTCGGCGTGAAGGCTGCTAGTTCGTAGGATGCTATTGTGCAGAATCGGTGAATGTGAGCCTTGTTTATATACGTTCGACAACTCTCTCCTAGTCGGTTCGGTCTGGTATAGGAGGCCCCGAAGGAGTGGAAGATGGTGAGCATCTCGGGCACCGACCTCCGCGCCCAACTCGGCAAGGGCGAACTCCCGAACCCCGGCATCATGCGCCCGGCGACCGCCCAAGTGCTGATCGAGAAGTACCGCGCGGGGTGAGCCGAGTCCGCCAACGCTTGACCCGAGTCGGGTGCCGGTTACAGTAGTGAGGTTGGCCAGTGGACGAGTCCGCCCGACAACTCGAACTCGTCCGCCTGGCCTGCCGAAACGGCTTGCGGAACTGCGTTCAGTGGGAGGAACCCGCACGGCGTCGATTTCTCAGTGAAACAGAATTCGCAGGTCTTACCGACGCAACAGTCATTGACCTGCTGATGGCCTGGATTAACTCGGGTGGTGACGTTAGCACTGCGGTAAGCCAAGGGCCGGATTCCCGCGTG
>JANYHV010000104.1 GCA_025362195.1 Fimbriiglobus sp.
CGCGGCCGTTCGCACTGATCCCGGCGGGGCCGGGGTGAAGCTCAGCGTGAGTGAAGCCGACCGCGGGGCGACAGGTGTGACTTTAGCGGTTTCGAATCCTGTCAGCCCGATCACCCGCGGCCGCGGGCGTCTTGACCCCGGCGAGGGAGTGAAGCCCTTCGCCGGGGTTGTTCGTTTCACGCGCTCAGTGTACGCACGCACCCCTTGCCACGCCACCCGCGAGTTTTTACGGTACAGTATTAGTACGCTGCCTTGCGGTAACCGCTGCGCGACCACTTCAAAGCAAAGTACTGGTACAGTACCGAAATTTCGTCCACTTCCCCCCGGCTCACGAAACCGCTAAAGTCACACCTGTCGCCCCGCGGTCGGCTTCACTCACGCTGAGCTTCACCCCGGCCCCGCCGGGATCAGTGCGAACGGCCGCGGCCCCGCGGCGCAATGTTCCCCCATGCCCATCGCATGGGACGACGGCCCCCAGGGGTCGCCGTCCACGCCCACGCCCATCCACAACGTCCGCGGCAAGTCGTTCGTCCGAATACTATAATTTTCTACCAAACTACACATATCGGGAGATCTATGAATACTCTTTCGGGTGTACTTGAATTCGGCGGCCACAACCAAGACGCCCATATTTTTCACCTAGATCCGAATCATAGTTACTGTCAGCACAACAGCTCTGCGTTGCGCTTTGACTTTCAACACAGTCCCGCCGCGCTGCCTTGGCCGCGGCCATACGGGGGGTTGCCCCCCTACCGAGTGGCATGTTCCTTGTCCGGGAGCTTCACGCTCGATAGTCACGCTTCACGGCTGGTCCCCTGTGGCCCTTTCTCCCTCGAAATCTTCTCAAGGAGATCAGGCGTCAGTGTGTCATTTAGTTGGATGGCCAATTTTGACCGCAATCCTTTGTCTGACATGGATCTCGATCTGCCTCGTCTACAACCTCATATTCACAACAATCTAGGGTTCGTACGGTTCGATGGAAACACAGACCAAATCCAATATATACACGACCGTGAATTACCGGTTCCACTAGATTACACTGGTGAAATAATTGCCGACAGTTCGCACCCAGCATACTCATCGCTTAAAGAAGCCTGCGCCACCTCGCCCGACTACCAGCTTGGCACCTCCATACAGCACAATATTTACATCGCCCGAGCCCAACCCGTACAGGACGCCGTCCCCACCAGCGGCCATGAAACTACCACAGTGAAATATATCAATATTTATCAAGACAGCTTTTTGTACATAATATCTTGGCCAGATCGCTGACCATTAACACATACCATTGCAGTCATGGTATTTTGTCGCGTCGCAGGCGCTATGGCGAAGCTCAGTGACCGGCAGGTATGCAATGCTGTGCGTCCGGGTTGTGCGGCAAGGGGAGGCCGAATTGCTCCTCACAGCGGCTTAGTTGCCACAAGTCGAACTTCTGGTCAATCAGCCGCTCGATCACCTTCCGCTGCACGTCCGGGAACAGATACCGGTACCGCCGCTGCTCGTCCGTCTCGTGCCCGACCCAGGCGTCGATGAGCCGCTAGTCCACGGCGGCGCTCGCGCAGGCGCTGATGAAGCTGTGCCGCAGGACGTGCCACCCCGAGCGCAGCGACGTGGCCGGTGGCTGACCCACACTTCGCACGGATTTCAGCCGGGCACGGTAAGGCACGGTAAGCCGTGCCAGCGGTGCCTCCCGGCCTAGCAACCGGCCAGAAACGGTGTAAACTGTGCGCAGCGTGCGACCGGTGGGCCCTGAAAACGTGGACTCTGACGCGGAAAGTGCATTAGTGCCGGTGGTTCGGGACCAGGAGGTCGCAGGTTCGAATCCTGTCAGCCCGATCGCCCGCGGCCGCGGGCGTCTTGACCCCGGCGAGGGAGTGAAGCCCTTCGCCGGGGTTGTTCGTTTCACGCGCTCAGTGTACGCACGCACCCCTTGCCACGCCACCCGCGAGTTTTTACGGTACAGTATTAGTACGTTGCCTTGCGGTAACCGCTGCGCGACCACTTCAAAGCAAAGTACTGGTACAGTACCGAAATTTCGCCCACTTCCCCCCGCCCCACTTTTCGGCTAAAGTCACCCTGCCGCCTCGACGGTTGGCATCACTCCCAAGGGCATCACCCCGGCGACCGCCGCCGGGTTCAGTCAGGACGACCGCACCACGGCGGCGCAAGGTTTCGCGCATGACCATCGCATGGGACGACGGACCCCAGGGGTCGCCGTCCACGCCCACGCCCATCCACAACGTCCGCGGCAAGTCGTTCGTCCGACTGCTCGACGGCAACCTGGCCCACCTGGCTGAAAGTGCCGGACGACCGCCTGCCGGGCCGCCGGGCGGCCGTCGGAAGGCAGTGCGCCGCCGGCCGCAAGGCGTTCGTGCGCTTCCCCGCAGTCAAGTGCCTCGCCAACCAATCGGGCGGTACTCACGTCTTCAGAACGGGCAGCCGGGCGTGGCTAAAGACGCCGCCCTGGCCGCACTCGTGAGCGCACTGCGGGGCGGGTTGCGGCGGCGGGACGCCCTCCTTGTCGCGGCCCCCGAAGACCCGACGAACCTGGACGCCCGGGAACTGCTCGCCCCGTCGCATCCGGTCGTAGTGGACGCGCGTCCTCACCTTCCCCGAGTCGCTGACGACCGGACTTGGGCTATTTGCGCCGGCTGGCCGGGTCGGGGGCGCTCGCCCCGGCCTCGCACTGAGGGGCATGGCGGCGCGGCCTTGGGCGGACGTTCGACGACTTCGGGCTGACCCGACTCATCGACACACCGACCTGGAGGCGTGGCTGACGGAGTTCGAGTCCGGCGTCTGACCCACGGCCCGGCAGGTGGCCGCGGGGCCTGGCGGGCGATCGTCGAAATCGCCCCGTCGCTGCCCCGGCACTTTTCGGCCGACGGTGCGGCCCGCGTCTCGGCCAACCTCGGCGTGACCGCCGACGCAACCGTCGCGCAGGTGGTCGCGTTCTTCACGCGCCCGGGTGAAACCGGCCTCGAACCGAAGTGTTCGCGGCGGGGTGAGGATGACGTGTCGAATTGTTCGCCCGACTCCCGTACTGTCGGTGCGAATCAAGCGACCCGGACTCAGCCGACGGACACCCCGCCGGTGCCCCCCGCGTCGAGGGCGAGCAGTTCGGGCGGGGGGCCGGCGAGCGACTTCCCGGCGAAGGCGGTGACGCGGCCGCCGGCGGCCCCCGACCCGGCCACCAGGTCGGCCCGGCCGTCGCCG
>JANYHV010000146.1 GCA_025362195.1 Fimbriiglobus sp.
GCGGCTGAACGCCGCCCGGTCGATCCTCGACCTGGGCGTGAAGTTGCGGTCGCTGGTGGACCTCGAGGACCGGCTGCTCGACCTCGAAGACCGCGTCAAGCAGTCGCCCCCCGAGGTGAAGGGCCGACACGGGGCGTACCCATGAGCGGCCGCGGCGGCTGGACCCGCCGGCTGGACAAGCTGCAGGCCGCGCTGCCCGACCCGCCGGCCGGGTCGCCGTACTGGCACGACTCGTTCGCCCGGCTGGGCTACGCCTTCCGGGTGGGGGACCGCGAGCCCGACTACGCCGCCGCGATCCGGGCCTACGGCGAGCTGCGGCCGCCGTACGGCGACGAGGCCCAGCGGCTGCACGGCCACCTGTGCGAGTTGATCGGCCGCGCCGCGGACAAGACGATGCCGTGCTCGACCGCCGAGTTCGCCGTCCTGGCGGCATGGCTGGCAGATCACGGGGACGCGCTGCCCACGGTCAACGGGTGGAAGAAGGACCTCGACCTCGGGGACGGCGCGACCACGACGCTGTCCGACTTGACGTGGCGGGCCGGGCAGGGTCCGACCGCCGCCGGCAGCGGCAAGCTGGCCGAGACGATCCGCACGGTGCGGACGCGGTACGCCGACGGTGCGCCCCCGCCCCCGGGCGGGGTGCCGGCCGCCCCGGTCCGGGGATGGATGCCGTCGGTAGTCCGCGACGACGGCGAGGGCGACCTCTCCGACCCCCAACGGCCGCCGTCCATCGACCAGCCAGGGGGCGGGACCCGGTGAGCGACCGCGGGCTACTCCCCCGTCCACGCCCGTCCCAGAATTTTCTCACGATTTCTCGTCAGTCTGCCGAACCGCGACGCACGTCCGGAGTCACGACTCGAGCACGCTTTCCGTCACTGCGAGATTCGTCGGTATCAATCCCGGCGTAAAATCCGGCGATTATTCGATGGCCATTGGTGAAGAGGTTCGGATAGGGTGGCACTCGACTGATCGACCGAACCCTCGCTCTCCCGAGGTTCGCGACGCCCATGATCCGCACCACGCTGGCCCGCTGGACGGCCCGGTCCGACCGCTTCTGGGACCTCCTGCTCGCGGCCGGGACGGCCCGCCCGGCGGGACTGACCTCGACCACTGCCCTGACCCGCCGGCCCCGGCTGGCGGTCGAAGCCCTCGAAGACCGGGTCGTGCCGACCGGCCGGCCGCTGCCCCTGCCGTTCGTCTTCGTCGGGGCCGGGTCGGGGGTGCCCCCGACCGTGAAGGCGTACCACGCCGACACCGGCGTCCTGGCCTTCGAGCGGACCCCCTTCAGTCCGGACTTCACCGGCGGGGTGCGCGTGGCCGCCGGCGACATCGACCACGACGGCCTGCCCGACCTGGTCTGCGCCGCCGGCCCGGGCGGCGGCCCCCGCGTCGTGGTCTACAGCGGCAAGGACGGGTCGGTCCTGCGCGACTTCTTCGCCTACGACCCGGCGTTCACCGGCGGGGTGTCGGTCGCCGCCGGGGACGTGAACGGGGACGGCGTCGCCGACGTCATCACCGCGGCCGGGGCCGGCGGCGGGCCGCACGTCAAGGCGTTCAGCGGGAAGGACGGCAGCCTCCTCGCCAACTTCTTCGCGTTCGCCCCGGACTTCCGCGGCGGGGCGACGGTGGCGGCGGCCGACTTCACGGGCGGCGGCAAGGCCGACCTGGTCGTCGGGGCCGGGCCGGGCGGCGGGCCGCACGTCAAGGTGTTCGACGTCGGGACCGGCAAGGCCGTGCCGGGGCCGGTCGGCAACTTCTTCGCCTTCGCCCCCGACTTCCGGGGCGGCGTGGAGGTCGGGACCGACTTCCTGACCGGCGACGTGACCGGGGACGGCAAGCCCGACGTGGTCGTCGGCCGCGGGGCCGGGGCGGGCAGTCTGGTCCGGGTGTTCGACGGGGTGACGGCGAAGGTGGCGCTGGAGTTCAGCCCGTTCGGCCCGGGCATGACGGCCGGGGTGCGGGTGGCCACGGCGTTCGTGGACGACGACCCGTACGCCGACGTGATCGTCGGCACCGGGGCCGGGCCGGCGAGCACCGTGAAGGTGTTCAGCGGCAAGACGGGGGTCGAGCTGGCGGCCCCGATGAGCGCCTACGCGCCGTTCGGGGCGGGGCACACCGGCGGCGTGTACGTCGCCGGCAGCAACGACCCGCCCCAGGCCATCTCGTACTTCGTCGACGGGCCGGAGGTCAGCCCGATGGTGGTCGGCCAGACGGTCGCGTGGCGGACGGGGATCGGCAAGTCGTACCCGCACCCGACCCCGACCGGGACGATCAGCTTCTACGACGGGGTGAGCGGCACTTTCCTCGGGTCGGGCACCCTCCAGGCGGCGGCCGACGGGAACGCGTACACCGGGATCGTGACGACCGCCCTGTCGCCGACGGCGAACGGGTTGAACGAGGGGATGCGGTACAAGTACAGCGGGGACGCGGACTACATCGCCGCCGCGAGCAGCGACGCGGTCGGCCTGGGCGGGGGGCTGCTGCCGCGGGACGGCACGTGTTCCGCCCTGACGTCGGCCGGGGCCGGGACGACCCCCGGGCCGGGGGGAACGACGGCCGGCGGGGTGGGGGTGGACGGGTCGCTCACGGTGAACCGGGGCGACCTGTCCGGCCAGACGGGGAACATCCCGGGTTCGCAGGGGTGGTCGTGGGCGACCAACCGGGTGCCCGGGTCGCTCGGCGGCGGCGGCGGGGGCGGAAGCGGGGGTGCGGGCGGGACGCGCACGGCCGGGCTCGGGCTGAGCCTGGCCAAGTTGAACGGCAACCCGACGGCCTGGGGGGTGAACGGGTCGTCGGTCGTGCTGATGGACCAGGGGAACCCGGGCGTGTTCTTCGACAAGTACTTCACGAACTGGGCGGCTCCCGAGACCCCGGTCTTCCGCCCGCGGTACGGGGGGCCGTTCCGGCTAACCGAGGACGCGGCCAACGGGCTGATCGTCGTCGCCGACGGGCGGGGGAACACGTTCACCTTCTGGGACTTCGGGGCGGGGAACGTGTCGTCCGGCCTGGCCGGCCAGTTCAAGGCGATGGCCGCCCCGGGCGGGGCGACGACGGCGGTGACGAGTTCCGACGGGTCCGGGCGGCCGACCGAACTCCAAACGTCGGTCGGGTCCGGCCCGGCCGCGGTGACCGAGTCGTTCGTGACGGACTACACCGCGAACACCGTGACCGAGCGGCGGCAGGCCGGGGGCGGGGCGTGGGCGACGGTCCGGTCGGTCGCCTCGACCGACGCGGCCGGCCAGCTCAAGTCCGCCGTCGTCCGCGACGCGGCGGGGGCGGCGCTCGGGACGAGCTACTACCGGTATTCCGGCGGCGGGTACGCGCCCGGCGGGCTGAAGTACGCGTTCGGCCCGGCCGCGTACGCGCGGCTGACGGCCGACCTGGGCACCGGCGTGGACGCCCTGACGGACGCCCAGGTGGCCCCGTACGCCGACACCTACCTCGAGTACGACGCGCAAAACCGGGTGACCAAGCGGGTGGCGGCGGGCGAGGGGTGCTCGGCCTGCTCGGGCGGCCAGGGCACGTACACGTACGCGTATTCCAAGCGGGCCGAGCCGTTCGCCCGGCTACCCAACGCGTGGGCGCTCAAGACGGTCGAGACGCTCCCGGACGGGAACCAGAACACGTACTACGCGAGCGGCAGCAACGCGATCCTGGTGCGCGTGTACAAGGACGCGGCGACGGGCCAGGAGTGGGTCTGGGCGTACCAGTACGACGCCACCCGGCGGGTCGTCCTCGCGGCCCAACCGTCGGCGGTGTCGGGGTACAGCGAGGCCCTCGACGACCTGGTCGGGTACGCGGGCGGGACGACGTACCTCCGCCCGGCGGCGGGGCTGGTGACGGCGTACGCCTACGGGACCGGGGGCGCGCCGGCCGGGTACCTGAGTGAGACCTCGCTGCAGCAGGGGACGGGCGGCACGCCGGTCAAGCAGGAGACGCGGACGTACGCTACGGCCGGCGACGGGAAGACTTCCGTCCCGGCGACGGTGACGGCGTACCGGAACGCCGACGGGACGGGGGCCGAGACGACGACGCTGGCCTACGCCTGGCAGGGGGCGACCGCGCAGGCGGCGACGACGACGGCGACGCAGCCGGCGGTGACGGCGGCCCAGAACGGGCCGGGCGTGGCCGCGGCCGCGAGTACGGCTTACGACGCGTTCGGCCGGCCGACCTGGACGAAGGACGCCGCCGGGGTCCTGACCTACGCCGCCTACGACGCGGCCACCGGGGCGGTCGTGACGAGCGTCCGGGACGTGAACACCGCGCTGACGGCCGACTTCACCGGCCTGCCGGCGGGGTGGGCGACGCCGGCGGGGGGCGGGCTGCACCTCAAGGCGACGTCCGAGGTGGACGCCCTGGGCCGGACGACGAAGGCGACCGACCCGCTCGGGCACGTAACGTACACCGTCTACAACGACGCGAACCACGAGGTCCGGACGTACCCCGGGTGGGACGCGACCGCGAACGCGCCGACCGGGCCGACGGCGGTGAGCCGCGACGACCGGCCGGGCGGGTGCGCCGAATCGCTGACGATGTCGGCCGCCCCGCACCTGACGGCCGGACGGCCGGACGGGACGGAGGCGGTCAGCGGCGTCCAGTCCTTGTCGCGGGCGTACCGCAACGCCGCCGGCCAGACCGTGTCGAGCGACGCCTACTTCAACCTGACCGGGCTGACGTACACGACCGGGACGACGCTCGGCGTCGAGGGGACGAACTACGACCGGACGACCCAGGACTTCGACAAGCAGGGCCGGCCGAACCGCACCCGGTCGGCGGCGGGGACGATCTCGCGGACCTTCAGCGACGGCCGGGGCCGGGCGGTGAGCCAGTGGGTCGGCACGAACGACACGACGGCGACGGGGTTCTGGTCGCCCACCAACCCGGCGGGGATGACCAAGGTCCGCGAGTTCGAGTACGACGGCGGCGGGGTCGGCGACGGCACCCGGACGAAGGCGACCGACTTCCCCGGCGGGGCCGCGGCGGCCCGGGTGACGCAGACCTGGTTCGACTGGCGGGACCGGCCGGTGGCGGTCAAGGCCGGCGTCGAGGCGAGCGAATCGACATCGGTCAACCGGCCGATCTCGTACGCCGACTACGACAACCTGGGCGAAGTCGTCACGACGCGACTCTACGACGGCGACGCGGTGACTCTGACGACCACCAACGGGGTGCCGGACGCCCCGGCGGCGGGGCTGCTGCGCGCCCAGTCGGCGACGGCCTACGACGAGCTGGGCCGTGCCTACCAGACCCAGACGTTTAGCGTCGATCCGGCGACCGGGGCGGTGAGCACCGCGGCACTGACGCAGAGCGTCTGGTTCGACCTACGCGGCCTGACGCTCAAGACGCTGTCCCCCGGCGGGCTGGTGCAGAAGACGGCCTACGACTCGCTCGGCCGGGCGGCGACGAGTTACGCCACCGACGGCGG
>JANYHV010000057.1 GCA_025362195.1 Fimbriiglobus sp.
TGGCGGATGCAGCGCCTCGCCCACGGCGGCCTCTCGCCCGCTGCCCTGGCCAAGGCCGACGAACTCGCCGACGGGGCCGAGCTGCGGCTCAACCCCCCGCCCGGCCACGACCCCGCCGCGACGGCCGCCACATCGACGGCCGAAGACGGCGGGGACGACTTTCCGCGCGACCCCCGCCTGCCGGCCCCCGGCACCGTGCTGGCGCGGCCCTACAAGGGCACCACGGTCCTCGTCGAGGTCCGCCGCGACGGCTTCCTCTACCGCGGCGAGCTGTACCCGAGCCTCTCGGCGGCCGCGGCCGCCGCCACCGGCTCGCACCTCAACGGCTTCCGCTTCTTTAATCTCGCCAAGGAGTCCAAATGACCACCACGACCGCCCGGCCCAAGGCCGCCCCCGCCCGCCGCGACCCGCCGACCCTGCCCCCCCCCGACCCGGCCGGCACCCCCAGGCCCGTCCGCTGTGCGATCTACACGCGCAAGAGCACCGACGAGGGGCTGGAGCGCGAGTTCAACACCCTCGACGCCCAGCGCGACGCCGGCGAGGCCTACGTCCGCGCGCTCGTCCACGAGGGCTGGGTGGCGCTGCCCGACCGCTACGACGACGGCGGCTGCACGGGTGCCACCCTCGACCGCCCCGCGCTCGCCAGGCTGGTGCGCGACATCGAGGCGGGGAGGGTGGATTGCGTGGTGGTGTACAAGGTCGACCGGCTGTCGCGCTCCCTGCTCGACTTCGCCCGGCTGATGCACTCCTTCGAGGCGAGGGGCACGGCCTTCGTGTCGGTGACGCAGCAGTTCCACACGGGCAGCAGCATGGGCCGGCTGGTGCTCAACGTGCTCCTATCGTTCGCCCAGTTCGAGCGGGAGCTGATCGCCGAGCGGACCCGGGACAAGATCGCCGCGGCCCGGCGGAAGGGCCACTGGACCGGCGGCCGCCCGGTGCTCGGGTACGCCATCGACGCCGGCCCCCGGCAGAACCGCCTGGTGGTCGTCCCCGACGAGGCCGCGCGGGTCCGCGACATCTTCCGGCTCTACCTCGAGCTCGGCTCGCTCTTGCCCCTGACGCAGGAGCTCGCTGCCCGCGGCTGGGTCAACAAGGCCCACGCGTCCCCCGAAGGCAAGGCGCGGCCCGGCCGGGCGTTCACGCGCACCAGCCTGCACCAGATGCTCACCAACGTGCTGTACGCGGGCCGGGTGCGGTACAAGGACGAGGTGCATCCCGGCCAGCACGAGGCCATTATCGACGCCGACCTGTGGCAGCGGGTGCAGGACCACCTGGCCCGCGGCACCGCCAACGGCAAGGGCGGCGGCAACGGCGTCCCCCCGCCGGGGGTGCGCAACCGCTCCGGGGCTTTGCTGCGGGGACTCTTGCACTGCGTCGCCTGCGGCGCGGCGATGACGCCGACCCACGCCACCAAGGGCGCGAAGCGCTACCGCTACTACGCCTGCGTGTCGGCCCAGAAGCGCGGCCACGCCACCTGCCCGCGGCCGACACTTTCCGCCGAGCCGGTCGAGCGGCTGGTGGTGCAGCAGGTCGCCGCCGTCGGCCGCGACCCCGCGCTCCAGGACCAGGTGCTCGCCACGCTGGCCGCCGACGCGCTCGGCCGCCGCGACGCCCACGCCCGCGACGCCCGGCTGCTGCGGGCCGAGGTCAGGACACGTTCCGAGGAGTCGCGGCGGCTGGCGGCGAGCCTGGCCCCCGGCGGCGACAACGCGGCGGCGCTGGCCGCGCTGACTCGCCTGCAGGCCGAACTCGACGACCGTCAGCGGCGGCTCACCGAGCTAATCGCCGCGCCGCCGGAGCCGGGGATGCCCCCCGACGCCGCGCGGCAAGCCCTGGCCGACTTCGCCCCGGTCTGGGACGCGCTGACGCTCGCCGAGCGGGAGCGGCTGGTCCGCGAGGTCGTCGCCCGCGTGGACCGCCACCCCGACGGCGGCCGCGTGACCCTAACCCTGCACCCCACCCTGATCCGCTCTCTCGCCGCGAGGACGAAGCGATGACGCCCCTGACCATCGAGTGCCGCCTGCCCGCCGACGCCCGCCGGCCGGTCGAGTCGAAGCCGCCCGCGTGCGAGCCGGGCCGCGTTCCCCGGGTGGCCCGCTGGCTCGCGTTGGCCATCCGCCTGGAGGCCCGGCTCGCCGCCGGCACCCTGGCCGACGCCGCGACCGTCGCCCGCGACGCGCAGGTGACCCGCGCCCGCGTCAGCCAGGTCCTCAACCTGGCGTTCCTCGCGCCGGACATCCAGGAGGCCGTCCTGGGCCTGCCCCGCGTCGCCGCCGGCCGCGACCCGGTCACCCTCGGCGACCTGCAGAGGATCGCCCTGACGCTCGACTGGGCGAAGCAGCGCGCCCTCTGGACGCGGCTGAGGAAGTCGAAGGGGTTCTGAGTTGGGGCAGGTATGCCCGGCGCAGCCAAGACCGAGGCCGCCGCCGGGGCCCGCGGCCCCGGCGGCGGCGGGGGGGGTTACTTCGCGCCGTGCTCCTCGGCGTGGTGCGCGGCCGCCTCGCCGGCGTGCTTGTCCGCGTGGGCGTCGTGGGCCTTGGCGGTGTGGGCGTGGTGCGCCGCCTTCTCGTGGTGGCCCGCCTCGTGGTGCGTGGCGGCGTGGGCGTGGTGCGCGGCGGCCTTGGTGTGGTGCTCGGAGGCCTTCTTGTGCGACTCGGCGGCTTTCTTCGACATGGGAAGGGGTTCCTTGTGCGATCGGCGCGTCCGCCTCGCGGCGGGACAGTCCCGCCGCGGCCCGGACGCGGGGCCAGTGTATCGACTCGCCCGCGCCCGGCGACCCCGCCGCCCGCGGCGACGTGCAGCCGGTCGCGCGGACGCTCGAGTGGCACAAGCGGCGGCCACTCTGGGGCAAGCTGCGCGGCGTGATGGGGAACTGTCCGCGTGAGGGCGGTGGACTCGGAGGTTGCGACTCGGAGGGTTGTAGCGGTTGCCCGGCCCGAGGTCGGCCATTCGTGCCGGTTCGGGGGCCGAAGTGGTCACTACGGACCTGGGCGCGGGCCGCAGAACCCGCGACGATGCCGCGCGGCGAGCCGAAACCCCGGGCGAGGCACACGATGGCGACTTGGCAGCTGCGGCGATTCACCACCCCCGCCGTCCTCGCGACGATCCGCCCAGCGCACCTGCACAGCTTCCTCGGGCCGTACCGCGACTACCTCGCCGGCCGCGGCGTCCCCTGGCCCGACCGCCCCGACGACCCGTTCGACCAGGCGGCCCTCGTCGCCGCCTTCGCCGACCCCGGCGACGCCATGCCCAGCGACCTCATGAACGCGCTCTACCTCGTCGACGAGTCGGCCACCGAGCAGTCGATGGACGACCTCCAGGTCGCCGCCAGGGCCCGCGGCTGCCGCTTCGGCGACGCCGGGGCCGACACCCCCGCCGACGTGGCGGTGCAGGTCTGGCTCTTCGACCGCGGCCTGCTGGAGCGCCGCCACGCCGAGGCGCACGCCTTCCGCGTCCGCAGCTTCACCTCCTTCCAGTCCACCCGCGCCCGCCCCGCCGGCCTCGCCGCCGACCACCGCGACCGCGTCGCCGGCCTCGAGGCGGCGCTGGACGACTGGTTCGAGGGGCACCAGCGCGGCCGCGGCTGCCGGCTCTTCGTGCTCCCCCGGGGCGCGTCCACCTGGTTCGTCCTGCGGCACGCCGAGCCGTTCCGCCGCGAGGAGAGCCTCAGCGGCTCGCTGAAGCTCTCCAGCGTCGGCTACCGGCCGCTCAAGTACGACGTGCTCGTCCACGCCCCGGAGTTCGGCGAGCTGCGGGTCAACGCCGACACCGACCGCAAGAAAGCCCTGTACCGCGACCTCTTCGGCGGGCACCTCTTCGGGGGGGCCGACGCCTTCGCCGGCACCGCCAAGTACACCCTCGACCCGCTGCGCGACGCCGGCCCCGCCGCGCTCGAGGCCGACCCGGACGCCGGTGTTCATGGCGTCCGCCTGGCCGACGTCCAGCTGCGGCACGCCGGCGAGCCGCGGCTCACCGAGGTGCTCCGCTCGACCGACCTGTTCGCCGTCTGGGCGGCGCGCGGCGTCGGCTTCCCGGCCGGCGGCCATGTCGCGGAGGCGTCGTTCGAGGTCCGCTTCGGCGACGCCGGCAAGGCCCGCAGGGTCGTGGTGCGGCCGCCCAACGTCGCCCGCTACGCCCGGGACGGCGACAGCGAGCCGTTCGAGGGCTGGCTGCGCCGCCGCGGCTTCGTGACCCGGCCCCTCGACGGGCCGGACGCGGGCGACGGGGGCGACGGCGACGCCGCCGACGCTGCGGGCGGCGGGCGGTGAGCCTCTGGTCCGCCCTGGAGGCGCTGGCCGTGCCGGCCGCGGTCGAGGCCGAGTGGCGCGCCCTGCTCGGGGCGGACCTCGAGGCCGCCCGCCCGTTCCTCACGGCCACCGGCCGCCGCGCGGAGTCGTACCCCCGCGCCGACGGCGGGGAGCCGTACGACGTGGTCGAGCACGGCCCCGGCGACGTCGTCGGCGTCGATCGGGAGTCGGGGCGGTCGTTCCCGCTGGGCGCGGGGCAGGTCGCCGTCTGGGGCTTCGACCGCCCCCGGCTGCTCGCGGCCGTCGCCGCCGCGCTCGGGGTCGCGCGCGACCCCCGGCCCGAGCCGGCCTGGTCGCGGCGGGCGGCCGTCGGCACCTTCCGCTCGCCGCGGCCCCGCGACTACCCGTGCGTCTACGTCGAGGCCCGCCGCGCCGAGGACTGGGCCGTGACCGCCGGGCAACTCCTGTACGAGTTCCCCGAGCCGTTCGTCCTGCTGACGGCCACCCGGCGGTGGGTGCCGCGGGCGATCGAGGCCCAGCTGCGGCACCAGCGCTGCGCCCTGGTGGTCCTGGCCGAGGCCCTCGCGTGGGCCGGGCCGGGCCGCTTCCGGGCCCTGACGCCCCTGGCCGCGACGCTGGGCGACCTGGAGGCGCGGGGCGACGCGGCGTTCGGCCGGGGCGGGCCGGT
>JANYHV010000166.1 GCA_025362195.1 Fimbriiglobus sp.
ACTCCAAGGGGAGGATTTACGGCGTCCTCAAGGTCGGCGACGAGTTACAATCGATCGGGACGTGGCAACAGGAGGTGGCGATTTTCTACCCGCCTAAACCACCCGGTCGCTGGCACGGCCACCCGCTCTTTCCCGTCCGAGCGGCCATCGCCGGCAACCTCAAGCGGCAACGGATGAAGCCTTCGAAGAAGGTCATGGCATTGTTACAAGACGCGAAGCTCATCACTCCACGCCAGCGGAAACGCTTGGCGAAGGGAGATCACTAGTGAACGAGTCCCCCCTCAACGCCCGCAACACCCGCCTCTGGAAATCGCTCATGACGGGGCGTGACGACCTGTCGTGGGCCGGCGCGTCCGCAGCCGACCGCGGCTTCTGCTTCGGCACGGAGGACGGGGCCGTATTCTGGACGAACTTCGACGGCGTCCAGTACGGCGACCCACTGCTAAACGCTACCCTCGACGACTACGACGAGGCCATCAACGGCGTCGCGTTCAACGCCGGGCAAATGGCGGTCACAACCCGGAGCGGGTCGGCAGTCTGGAAGAACGCCCAGGCCAACGGGAGCAAGCGAAAAGGCGGGCGAGCCGGCATAGGCTCGCACGGAGTTATTGCGGCGTGTAACGGCGCCTTCTTCATGCCACTCAACGTCGGCGGACTGATGAGTATCCATGAAGATAGCCCTTCACACTTTTTGACTTTCGTCAGCGGTTCGGAAGCGATGGATTTGAACGTCTACCGGGCTGCGAGTTTAACAGCGGCGAATGGGCAACAGGTCGTAGCGCTAGCCGCTCGGTGTGGAGGAATGGCTATGGGCTACTATAAACCGGGGGACGCCCTCGACCTGACAACACTGGAGATTACCGGGGCGGATTTTATTGATATTTGTTCGGTCGGTAGCACATGCCACCCCTTGGCGGCCTACGCCCTGACGCGGGATAGTCGTATCCTTGCGTTCAACGATGTGATGAACGGCGAAAAACCTGTCACCCTCCGCTATGAAAGCATGGCGGGAGTGGCTTACCGAATCTTGTCGGCCGGAGACTTCGTGTTCGTCCTGACCAGTAAAGCTCTCCACGTTATCTACAAACTTGTCGAGAGTTCACTGGAATCGTTCGTGGTGAATCGCAGGACGCCAAGTACATCGTTCGTTTTGGAAGCGATCGACATGAATCTCGTCGGCAATAGATGGCTTTTGGTGTTGTTGGCTGATGGGGTCCTTCGACTCGATTTGCACGAACTCGCCAAAGATTTAACATCCGACTTCGAGGAGATCATTTCAGAGCCTACTGATATCTGGGCCAACGCGAAAGTCGTCGAGCGCAAGCTCGACGCGCACAAGTCGGATTTGATAATCGCGAAGTAGCTCAATTCTGACTGCTGGCGTCAGAAACTCGTCCAACGCAAGCAACTCGATACGGGCGGGGGAATCGCCCCGCCTTCACGGCGCGGGGTGGCTCACGGGGGGGATTCGTCGGGCGTCGGGGTCACGTCCACGGAGACTTTGACGCGGTGCTGGCCGCCGCCCAGGATCACGCCCTTGAGCGGGCTCACGTCGTCGTAGTCGCGGCCCCAGGCGAGCAGGACGTGCCGGTCGGCGGGGATTTGGTCGTTCGTCGGGTCTAAATCGACCCAGCCGGCGTCGCCGCAGAACAGGCTCACCCAGGCGTGCGTCGCGTCCGCCCCGACGAGACGGGGCGTGCCCGCCGGCGGCACCGTACACAGGTACCCGCTGACGTACCGGGCGGCCAACCCGAGCGACCGCAGGCAGGCGAGGAGCAGGTGCGCGAAGTCCTGGCAGACGCCGCGGCGCTTCTCGAAGACTTCGAGCACGGGGGTCGCCAGCGTCGTCGCCTGCGGGTCGAAGGCGAACCCCGCGTGGACCCGGTGGACCAGGTCGAGGGCCGCGGCCAGGACCGGCCGGCCGGGCGGGAACGACGGGCCGGCGAAGTCCGCGTACCGGGGGTGGGCGGCGACGTACCGCGAGTCGAAGGCGAACTGCGCCGCGTCCAGCCAGGGCGTGCCGCGGTCGGTCGTCAGCCGGTCCCGCACGGCCTCCCACGCCGGGGTCGAGGCCGGGGCCGGCGACGGCCGCGGGGCCACCCCGATGACGTGATCGACGCGGACCGTCAACCGGCGGTGCGGCTCCTGGATCGTGAAGTAGTGGACCGGGTTGCCGAAATAATCGACCCGCTCTTCGATGACCGCCGGCTCGGGCGAAATCGACAGCACCGGCGACGAATTCGACTGGTGGGCACACGGCCGGGCCGCCAGGTGCGCGACGTTCTGGCACAGCGACACCGGCTCGGTGTACTCGTAGGTCGTCACGTGGACGATCGCGTACCGGGTCGTCACAGGCGGTCCCCCGCGTCGGCCCCGGTCGAGCGCGGCGTCTCGAACGTCGCCAGGTGCCGGGAGGTTTGCAGGTGGCTGAGGTACTGCTGCGTGATGGCGTCCGAGAGGATCGGCAGCCACCCGCCGACGTGGTCGAGGAGTTCCGCCAGGGCCGGCCGCGCGTCGCCCTCGACGGCGGCCAACCGGTCCGGTTCGGCCAGGCGCACCGACCCCAGCGCCGCCAGGGCGAAGCGCTGCTCCGGGGCGCGGCCCGCACTCCCGGCCGGCCGCGGGAGGTGATCGACGTCGTCCGCCAGCGCGGCGAGTTGCGAGGCCAGTGAGCGCGGGTTGGTCTCGTCCTCGACGACCAGGTCGAGCACCGCTTCGGCCCGCAAACTGCCCAGGTAACGCCGGCGGTACGTCATCGCGCTGTCCGCCACTTCGAGGATCGCGTCGAGCAGCGGGCCTTCCTGCGCCGGCGGCCGGACCAAGGTCGCCTTGAGCAGACCGATGGTGTGCAGGGACCGCTCCAGTTTGCGGCCCATGTCCAGAAAGCGCCACACGTCCCCGCGCGTCATGCTCTCGGCCGCCAGCCCGCCGAACGCGGCCAGGGTGATGACCGTGCGGTTCAACAGGTCGAGCAGGTCGGCCGGGGTCAGCTCGTCGTCGTCGGCCGAGTTGGCGGGCACGGGGAAGTCGCCCAGGGTGTTGACGACCCGCCACATGTCGAGCGATATCAAGTCGCGGACGACGGACGCGACGAGTCGCAAGGAGGCGACGACCGACACGAGGCTGTTCGGGTCGGCCCGGTCGTACACCGCCGGGAAGACGCGGGCGAACGGGTCGGCCGCCGCGCCGGTCGCCGCCCCGGTCGCGGTGGGGCGGGGCCACTTCGGGTCGGCCTGATCGGCCAGGGCTTTGAGCAGCGCCGGGAGTTCGGGGCAGTCGGCCAGGCCGGGCCGTTCGGTCAGCCGGACGACGATGCCGCGGAGGAGCCGGGTCAAGCCCTCGGCCCGCTCGGCGTACCGGCCCAGCCAGAACAGGTTGTCGGCCACGCGGCTCGGCAAGTCGCCGCCGGACCGGGTCAGCGTCACCCGCCCGTTGGCCGCGGGCAGCAGGCTGAAGTCGCCCACCTCCGCCTCGGCGAGGACCCAGGTGTCCTTGCTGCCGCCGCCGCGCTGCATCGACACGACCGTCGTGTCGGCCGAGGCGCTCACCCGCGTCAGGCCGCCGGGCATGACCGCGAAGCCGCCGCCGACTTGCGCGGCGAGGTACGCGCGGACGACCAGCTTGCGCGACACGAGTTGGTCCCCCTCCAGCACCGGGCTGGACGACAGGTCGAGCCGCTCCTGGGCGACGTAGTCCCGCGGCCGGTGACGGATGCGGTCCACGAGCGCGGCCAGTTGATTCGCCGACAGTTCGGCCGGGAATGCCGGCTCCAACCGCGACGCCGGGAAGGTCGGTTTGACGACCAGGTCGGGCAGGCGGTCGAGCACGGCCCGCAACGATTCGGGGTCGCCGCACCACCAGGTCCGGGCCGACCCCAGTTCCAACTCTTCGCCCAGGAGCGCCCGGCACAGGGCGGGCAAGAACGCGGCAAGGGCTGGGGTTTCGAGCAGCCCGGTGCCCAGCGCGTTGGCCACGGCGACGTTGCCCCTGCGGACGGCGTGGACCAGCCCGGGGACGCCGAGGAACGAGTCCGGCCGGAGTTCGAGCGGGTCGCAGAAGTCGTCGTCGAGCCGGCGGAAGATGACCTCGACCGGTTGCAGCCCGCCGAGGACTTTGAGGTAGACGCGGTTGTCCCGGACCGTCAGGTCGCCGCCCTCGACGAGCGTGTACCCGAGGTAGCGTGCGAGGTAGGCGTGCTCGAAGTACGTCTCGTTGTACGGGCCGGGGGTGAGCAGCACGACCCGCGGGTTGTCCTTGTTCCGCGGGGCTAGCGACCGCAGGGTGTCGCGGAGCGCCTGGAAGAACGGGGCCAGCCGCTGCACCTTGCAGTCGCGGAAGGCTTCGGGCAGCGTCCGCGTCATGACGATGCGATTTTCCAGCGCGTACCCGGCCCCCGACGGGGCCTGGGTGCGGTCGCCCAGGACCCGCCACCGGCCGTCCGAGCCGCGGCCGAGGTTGGCCGCGTACAGGTGCAAGTACCGGCCGTCCGGCACGCGCAGGCCGTGGACGGGGCGCAAGAAGCCGGGGTTCGGGAAGACCAACTCCGGCGGCACCAGTCCGTCCTTGAGCAGCCGCTGCGGGCCGTACAGGTCGGCCAGGACCGCTTCGAGCAGGCGGCCGCGCTGGACCAGGCCGCGCTCCAGCGTCGCGGCTTCGGCGGTCGGGATCAACAGGGGAATGGGGTCGAGTTGCCACGGCCGGGCGGTGCCGTGCGGGTCGCCGTAAACGTTGTACGTGACGCCGTTCTCGCGGATGAGTTGACTGGCCTCGCGCCACCGCCGGACGAGTTCCGGCGGGCCGAGGTCGCGGAGCGAGTCGAACAGCGGGGTCCAGTGCGGCCGGGGGACGCCGTCCCGGCCGGCGGATTCGCCGTAACCGGGCGGCGCGGGGGCGGCGGGCGGCGAATCGGGGGGGCGGTCGGGCATCCGGGGTCGGGCGTCCAGGGGCGGAGCGGGGGGAGAGAGGGCGACCGCGCGACGACAGCTAGTCTAGCAAATCGGCCGTCGGCCGACTCGCCGGGGCGGGCCGCGCGGACGGCTCCGGGGCGCGGCCGCGGGCCGGCGCGGGGCGGCGCAGGTCGAGCGTGAACGGGGCCTCGGGGTTCGGCTCGGCCGGCGGCACTTCAATCGCCCCGGGGGTGTGGCCGAACGCCAGGAAGCGGGCGATCCGCCGGCTCTCGGCCGCCAGCGCGTTCACCGGGAAGTCGGTCGGCGACATGCCGCCGGGGTGCGCGACGTGGTACGTGCAGCCGCCGACACTGCGGCCGTTCCAGGCGTCGAGCACGTCGAACGTCAGCGGGGCGTGGACGGGGATCGTCGGGTGCAGGCAACTCGGCGGCTGCCAGGCCCGGTAGCGGACCCCGGCGACGAACTCGCCGTGCGTCCCGGTCGGGTGTAGCGGCACGCGCCGGCCGTTGCAGGCGATCACGTGCCGCGGGTCGGTCAGCCCGCGGACCAGGACTTGGACCCGCTCGACGGACGAATCGACCGACCGGCTCGCGCCCCCGGCCGACGCCTCCTCGCCCAACACGTGCCACGGCTCGATGGCCGTCCGCAGTTCGAGGTGAACGCCGCCGCTGGCCACGGTGCCCAACAGGGGGAAGCGGAACTCGACGTGCGGGGCGAACCAGGCCGGGTCGATCGCGTACCCGCCGCCCTGCTTCAACTCGCCCAGCGCGTCGGCGAAGTCTTCGGTGACGAAGTGCGGCAGCATGAACTTGTCGTGCAGGGCCGTGCCCCACCGGACCAGCTTTTGCTCGTAGGGCTTGCGCCAGAACCAGGCCACCAGCGCCCGCATCAGCAGGAGTTGCGCGCAACTCATCCGGGCGTGCGGGGGCATCTCGAACGACCGCAGTTCGAGCAGCCCCCGCCGGCCGTCGGCCGACTCGGGGTTGTACAGCTTGTCGATGCAGAACTCGGCCCGGTGGGTGTTCCCGGTCAGGTCGGTGAGCAGGTGCCGGAACAGGCGATCGACCAGCCAGGCCGGCGGGTGCTTGTCCGCGCCGACCTGGGCGAAGGCGATTTCGAGTTCCCGCAGGGCGTCGTGCCGGGCCTCATCGACGCGCGGGTGCTGGCTCGTCGGCCCGATGAACAGGCCGCTGAACAGGTACGACAGCGACGGGTGGTTGTTCCAGAAGCCGACGAGGCTCTTCAACAGGTCGGGCCGGCGGAGCAGCGGGCTGTCGGCCGGGGTCGGGCCGCCGAGGACGACGTGGTTGCCGCCACCCGTGCCGGTGTGCCGGCCGTCGAGCATGAACTTCTCGGTACACAGCCGCGTCCGGCGGGCCTCCTCGTACAGCGTCTCCGTGGTGTGGACGAGTTCGCGCCACGAGTGCGCCGGGTGCATGTTCGCCTCGATGACGCCGGGGTCGGGCGTGATCGAAAAGCTCTTCAACCGCTCGTCGTGCGGCGGCTTGTAGCCCTCGACGAGCACCGGCCGGTCGAGCTTCGCGGCGGTCGCTTCCACGGCGGCGACCAGTTCCAGGTAGTCTTCGAGCGCCTCGACCGGCGGCAGGAAGACGCACAACTTGCCCGCGCGGGCCTCGACGCAGAGCGCGGTGCGGACCACGCTCGCCGCGGCGGCGTGCGGGGTGCCGTTGACCGACGGCCGGGGCGGGACCAGGGGCAGCGGGCCGCGCGGGGCGAACGGGTCGCGCGCGGCGAGCGTCTGCCGGGCCGCCGGCTCTTCCCACGGCAGCAGGTCGAGCGGCAGGCGGAAGCCCATCGGGCTGTCGCCCGGCGTGAGGAACAGGCGGCCCTGGCGGAGCACCCACGCCCCGGACTCCCAGCGCGACTTCGGCCCGGTCGTCTTGCGGACCGGCAGCACGGTGCCGACGGCGGTGCCCAGCCCCTGCTCGAACACCTTGGCCAGGCGGGCACGCTCCTCGGGGTCGTCGAGCTTGCTGTGCAGCGGATCGACGTTGGTCGGCAACCGCCGCTCCTTCCACAGGTAGTACCAGGCGTCCTCGTACCCCGTCATGGCGTGCTTCGGATCGACGCCGAGGGTCGCGGCGAGGCTGCCGGCGAAGGCCGCGGCGTCGGCGGCCGTGACGCCGTAGTCCTTGGCGTCGTCGGCACTCAGCCGCTCGTCGTGCCAGACCGGTTCGCCGTCGGTCCGCCAGTAGCAGCCGAAGGCCCAGCGCGGCAGTTGCTCGCCGGGGTACCACTTGCCCTGGCCGAAGTGCAACAGCGCGCCCGGGGCGAACTGGTCGCGCAGCCGCTTCAACAGGGTGATCCCCTGGCGGCGCTTCTGCGGCCCGAGCGCCGTCAGGTTCCACTCGTCGGCGTCCCGGTCGTCGACGCTCACGAAGGTCGGTTCGCCGCCCATCGTCAGCCGCACGTCCCACTCGCGCAGGTCGAGGTCGGTGCGCTCGCCGAGGGCGTCGATGGCAGCCCACTGGGCGTCGGTGTACGGCTTCGTGACCCGCGGGGTCTCGTCGATGCGGGTGACCGTCATGCGGACTTCAAAGCCCTCCTCGACCTCGTCGTCGTCGTGCCGCTTGGTCCAGGCGAACGACCCGCTGACGGGGGCCGCGGACTGCGGGTCGGCGGTGCAGGCGAGCGGGATGTGCCCCTCGGCGGTCATCAGCCCGGAGGTCGGGTCGAGGCCGACCCAGCCGGCCCCGGGGACGTAAATCTCGGCCCAGGCGTGCAGGTCGGTGAAGTCCGCCGTCGGGCCGTCCGGGCCGTCCAGCGGCTTCTCGTCGGCGACCAGTTGGACCAGGTACCCCGAGGCGAAGCGGGCCGCCAGCCCCAGGTGCCGGGCGAGTTGCACGAGCAGCCAGGCCGAGTCCCGGCACGACCCGCACCCGAGGTCGAGCGTCTCTTCGGGGGCCTGCACGCCGGGGTCGAGGCGGATGGTGTACGCCACCGCGTCTTGCACCCGGCGGTTCAACCCGACGAGGTAGTCGTTGAGCTTCGCCCCGGTCTTGCGCTCGGCCGCGATCAGCTTCGCCAGCAGCGGCCCGGCCGGGAGGGTTTCCAGGTACGGGGCGAGTTCGCGCTCGAGTGCCGCGTCGTAGGCGAACGGGTACTCCTCCGCGTACTCTTCGACGAAGAAGTCGAACGGGTTGATCGGCGTGAGGTCGGCGATCAAATCGACGGTGACGACGAGTTCGCTGGCCGGCTTCGGGAAGACCAGCCGGGCGAGGTGGTTGCTGTACGGGTCCTGCTGCCAGTTCAAAAAGTGCGGACTCGGCTCGACGGTCAGCGAGTAACTGACGACCGGGGTGCGGGCGTGCGGGGCCGGCCGCAACCGGACGACGTGCGGCTGCAGCGCGACCGGCCGGCCGTAGGTGTACTTGGTGACGTGGTTCAGGGCGACGCGGATGGCCATGCGGGGAGTCCTGGTGCGGCTTACGCCTGGCTCTGGGTCTGGGTCGCGGCGGCGTGGGCGGGGGGCAGCGACTGGAGTCGCGTCGGGGTCGGCCGCAGGTCGGCGGCGAAGAACGCGGCGTGGATGGCGGCCCCGACCTCGTGGACGG
Organism: Fimbriiglobus sp.; assembly: GCA_025362195.1. GTDB lineage: Bacteria > Planctomycetota > Planctomycetia > Gemmatales > Gemmataceae > Fimbriiglobus. The sequence continues at coordinate 8,483 of JANYHV010000166.1, forward strand.
AATCGACCACCCGCGTCAGGGTTTCGTGCAAGCCTTCGCGGATCACGTCCGGGATGTTCCGCGCGTCCAGGTAGGCGATCAGCGCGATCAACTGCCGCTCGGGTTCGGTCGGCTTGTGCCCGGCCGGGGTGCCGGCGGCCGCCGCGGTCGCCTCCCGGCACTCCCACAGGCAGCGGCGGACGGAGCGGGGGAACTGCTCGTCGAAGATCAGGAACTCGGCCACGGCCGACCCGGGGTCGATCGGCGTCGGCCGGGGCTTCTTGTAGAACGGCTCGCACCCGGAGCAGCTCATCAAAATGGCGACCCAGTGGGCGTTGTCGATCGGGCTGCCGACGTCTTCGACTTGCGGCAACAGCGTGTGGTACTTCACGTCCATGATGCGGGCGGTCTGGCTGGCCCGTTCGAGGTACGTGCCGAGTTTGAAGAACTCCCACGCCTCGCCGTGGCTCATGGTCGCGTCGGCGATGCCGTGCAGGAGCTGGTTGATCCGCCGGACCTCGGCGTAGAACTCGCTGCGGTTGGCGTCGTACAGGCCGCGGCCCTCGTGCCCCTGCATCCACAGGTGGTAGAAGTTCATCCGCTCCCACATCTCGCCCGAGATGACCTCGCGGATGATGCGGGCGTTCTCCCGCGCCCAGGCCAGCGACGAGGCGATGCTGAACGGGTTGTCCCGGTCCCAGGTCATGAACGCCTGGACGCCCTCGGCGCTCGGCTCGGCCTCGTAGTCGTGGACGCCCGAGATGATCAAGAGCGGCCGCCACTGCTGCGCGAGGGGGACGTGGAAGTCCAGGAGCAGGGTGTGGTTGACCTCCAGCACCCGGGCGGTGTTCTCGGCCCGTTCGAGGTACCGGGCCAGCCAGAAGCAGTGCTCGGCGACGCGCGAGATCATCGGTCGTCCTCCAGCACCCACGTGTCCTTCGAGCCGCCGCCCTGGCTGGAGTTGACCACCAGCGAGCCTTTGGTCAACGCCGTCCGCGTCAGGCCGCCGGGCAGCACCCAGGTGTCCCGGCCACTGATGATGTACGGCCGCAGATCGACGTGGCGGGGTGCCGTCCCGTCGTCCGTCCAGGTCGGGCAGGTGCTGAGCGTTACGACCGGCTGGGCGATGTAGTTCCGCGGGTCGGCGCGAATCTTCGCGGCGAACTCGGCCCGCTGCGCGGCGGTACTCGACGGCCCCATGAGCATCCCGTACCCGCCCGACTCGTTGACCGCCTTGACGACCAACTCGTCGAGGTGGTCGAGGGCGTAGTTGGCGTCCTCGGGGCGGGCGCAGATGTACGTCGGCACGTTGCGCAGGACCGGCTCCTCGCCGAGGTAGAAGCGGATCATGGCTTCCGTGTACGGGTAGACCGCCTTGTCGTCCGCGACCCCGGTGCCGACGGCGTTGGCCAGGGTCACGTTGCCGGCGCGGTACGCCTTGAACAGCCCCGGCACGCCGAGCAAACTGTCGGCGCGGAAGGTCTCGGGGTCGAGGAAGTCGTCGTCGAGCCGGCGGTAGATCACGTCCACCCGCTGCGGCCCGCGGGTCGTCTTCAAGTACACCACCAGGTCCTGGACGAACAGGTCGGCCCCGAAGACCAACTCGACGCCCATGTGCCGGGCCAGGAAGCTGTGCTCGAAATACGCCGAGTTGTACTGCCCGGGCGACAGCACCACGACGCACGGCGA
>JANYHV010000195.1 GCA_025362195.1 Fimbriiglobus sp.
TGTTACCGCAGCCCAGAAGGCCGACTCGGCGACGCCGGGGCGAATCGTGCGGACGCTGCCGTCGAACATTGCCACCGGTAAGCCGGCCGAAAACGGCGTCTGAGGTAAACGCTGCTCCGCCAACAACAATTGCGGTCGAACCTGGAACGTCATTCCCGGAATCGAGGCCCGCGACACACCGTTCACGGTCACCGGCATCACATCGTCCCACCCCGAGTCGGCGAACGACGGACGACGTTGGCCGGAGTTATTGCGCGTGGGAATATCGCCTTCCAGGAACGCCGGGTCGGCTACTCCGGCATACATTCTCGCCCAGCGCCGATGGTTATAGTCCACCTGATCCTGTCCCGGGGTGTACGACTCGTGATACTTCTCAACGTAGGCAATCGTCTGCGAGAAACCGTCGGTCACGCCTTCGGATCGCCGCGCCGGGCCACTGAAGGCCGGCATGTTGAACGCATAACTCGTCGGCACCCCGTAGCAGTAGTAGGGCGGATTAATCATGTCAGTCGCCATACCGAACTTGAGGACTTCCTCAGTCGCGGACGGGTCACCAGGGCTTAAGAACAGCGGCATTGGGTAGAGATAACGGTAGTTCGCGTCCAAACCAGGTGTGAGATACGTCGCCAAGTAAGCGAGTGGTGGACCCATTCTAGGGTCTGTAGCAAATGAGTTCTCGCCCGGAAATTTGGTGTCCGGTTTCAGAAACCCTCCGACATCGCCGTTGGCATCGCGGACAAGATGGGTCGTCAATCCCAATTCACGCAGATTATTGCAGGACTTCATCCGCACCGCAGTCTCACGAACCTTTTGAACAGCGGGAATAAGCAGTCCGATGAGTAACGCAAGTATGCCAAGTAAGACTAGCAGTTCGATCAATGTCAACGCGCGTCGTGTCATTATTCCCTCCTGGAATATAATGGACGAAAAAAGCCGACCTACCTCACCTGCATGTGAACAGTTGACTGTATTGAAGTGACGGTATTAATCGTCACAGTCAGGTCTGCTTCGCAGTAATAGGGCGCTACCCAATTCGCCTTTTCCGTTACCTTCCCACCAACTCTCCACAATTGACTATTGGCTTGAGTGGGTTGGCGAATTCCCATAGCGATAATTGGTGTGTTGCTGAAAGGAGTAAACACTCCAGCGGCGATCGTGCCGAACATGATCTTCACCTCCCAAGTGCCAGGCACTTGCCCGACCGAAGCTTTGCCTTCGGGTTGGACAGTGTCGGGCGTTCCGGCCGGGGCGTTTGCGGGAGGAGGCGTCAAGTTCGTCTTGTCGATCGTCACGATCTGGGCCGACCCCACATTCGCTGTCAGCGTCATGAATCCCAGGGTCATGGCCAACGTCAAAATCATTCGCATGATGTCCCCTCCACGGTGGTCCCCGCTGGGAGAGTCCAGCGGTTGTAGGGATGCTACCCGATGGGGGGGGGGGGGGGCAGTCAAGCGTAATAATGAACTATTCCTAAAGTAACCGCCATCCGCGTCGCCGTCAAACGCAAACGGCCCGCGACATCGAGTCGCGGGCCGGGGGATATGCACCAGGCACTCGGTCGTCACTTCTTCGGGCGGACGGCCTGGCCGAGGGTGTAGTGGACTTCGGCGGGGGCGCTGACGATGATGCTCATGCTCGGGGCGTGGAACAGGATCGACGAGTTGCCGCCCCCGCCGGCCGGGTTGGCCCAACTCAGGGGATCGATCGACTTCTTGATCGAGTCGATGATCGTGGTCGCGTTCTGGGTCGCCAGGTTGAAGTCGAGCAGCGGCCCCAGGGTCGCCCCGCCGCCGAGCGGCGTGCCGAGCACGTCGCCCATGTAGTAGACGCGCTTGACGAGCATCTTGCTCGCCTCTTCGGGCGTCACGACCAGGATCGACTTGTCCTTGATGATGAAGGTCAGGCGGTTGGCCTGCAGGACCGCGCGGAGGGCCGTGCGGACGGTCACGTTATCTGGGACGGTCACCGGCTTCTTCAGGTCGATGCCGGCCTCGCGCAGGGCGTCTTCGTTGACGAAGATGTTCTTCTGCGTCATGTCCGACAGGCTTTGAATCACTTCCTGGAACGGCCCGGTCTTGATGCCCGCCTTGAGGGGCTTTTCGAGGGCTTCGAGGATGGCGATGCTGTCGGCGTCCATCTGCTCGTAGGTCAGCCGGTCGCGGGCCTCCATCTTCTCCTTCCAGCCCTTGGGGAACTCGATGTCCCCGCGGGCCGGCAGGGCCGACCGCTGCACGTCGTTCAGGACCAGCGTCACCCGCTCGGCCTGCTGGCGGGACAGCTCTTTCGCCTCGGCGATGCGGTCCTTGACGAACCCCTGGCCGGCGAGCGCGAGCACGGCCGGGTTGTTCGGGTGCTTGCGGGTCAACTCGTTGATCTTGACCTGGGCGTCGGCGTACTTGTTCACGTCGTACAGCTTCTCGACCGCGGCCAGGCCGTCGCGGATTTCCTTCGTCTCGGGGCTGACGGCCTCGGCGATCTTCTTCGCGGCGGCCGGCTTGTCGGTCGCGGCCGGCTCGGGCGCGCGGCCTTCGAGGACGGCGACCTTGTCTTCGAGTTGCTTGACCAGTGCGGCCCGCTTGGTGGACGTGATTTCGACCGACTTGTCGAGCGTCAGGATGGCCAGCTTGAGCTTGCGGACCGCCGCGGGGGCGGACGCCTTGGCGAGCTTGTCGGCGTCGGCGAGGGCGTTCTTCGCGTCCGCTTCGGCCTTCGAGTCGGCCAGTTCGCGGAGGGCTTTGGCGTGGTCGATGAGGCCGGGGGCTTGGGCCGAGGTCGGGCCGACGCCGCCGAGCAGAATCAGGGCCGCGAGGCCGACGGGAAACGGGCGGTGAGTCATGGCCCCAGCTCCTCCGGGTGTGTGGGTGGATCGCTACCACCCCCCAACGTACCCGACTTCCGGGGCGTTTGCCGCAATATCCCGCGGCGACGGCCCCCGCCGGCCGGCACCGCCCGGATACAATCGCTACAGCCGGTTGACCGTTGACGGCCGGCCGGCGATCTGGGATACCGGGCCGCCGCGAGTTTCCCGCCCCGAGACGCCCATGAAACGCCGCCGGTCTTTCCTGTTGGTCGTCCTCCTGCTCGCCACCAGCGTGACGGTCGTCGTGGTCGTCCTCGGCGCGCTCGTCAAGTACGAGCCATCGGCGTACCGCGAGGCCTGCCGGGACGAGGCGACCGACGCCGTCAAATCGACGGAGATGCTCAGCCGGGTCACCGAGTTGCAGCAGGAGTTGCAAATCGCCAAGGCCGACTGGGGGGCGAGTTTCGTCGCGGCGGACTTCAACGCCTTCCTGCGCGACTCGTTCGAGCGCGGCGGCACCTTCGACGGCACCCTCGACCGCCGCGTCCGGTCGCCCCGGGTCTGGATCGACGGCGACCGCCTGACCCTCGCCGCCCGCTACCAGGCGTCCCCGGTCGCGTCGCTCGAAAGCGACTGGACGACGACCGTCGTGAGCGTCGAGTTGAAGGTCTGGGTCGTCAGCAAGAAGCCGAACACGGTGGCCGTGGAAGTGTGCAAGCTGACCGCCGGGGCACTGCCGATCAGCGCCCAGCGGTACCTCGACCGGCTCGGGGAAGCGGCCCGCGAATCGAACGCGGAAGTCACGTGGTTCCGCAACGACGGCCACCCCGTCGGCCTGTTCCGGTTCTACGCCAACCAGCCGCAAGCGCCGGTGCAAATTCAGTCGGTGACCGTCGCCGACGGCCGGCTCACGGTCGCCGGGAAGGGCGTGCAGGCCTTCGGCGACGCCGTCAAGCCGTGACGCGGTGCGGGCACTTCGGTCGATTGACAGGGACCGGCGCGAGTGATAGGCTTCATTTTCGCCGTGCTCTCATTTTTTAAGTTGCACCATGCCACCCACGGACCTCACCACCTCGCACGAGAAATCGCTGCTCGCCGACTGCCAGGACGTCCTCGGCTACCGCTTCCTCAAACCCGAACTGCTGCGCGCGGCCCTGACGCACACGTCCGGGGCGAACACCCGGCTCGCGTCCAACGAGCGCATGGAGTTCCTCGGGGACAGCGTCCTCGGCCTCGTCACGTGCGAACTGCTGTACCAGCGGTTCCCCGAGTTCCAGGAGGGCGACCTGACCAAGGTCAAGTCGGTCGTCGTCAGCCGCAAGACCTGCGCGGAGTTCAGCCGGGCACTCGACATCGACGAATTCTTGTTCCTCGGCAAGGGCATGGACGGGCACGCCGAGATGCCGATGAACGTGCTGGCGGACACCTTCGAAGCCCTGGTCGCGGCGATCTTCCTGGACGGCGGGTACGACGCGGCGAAGAAGTTCCTCCTGGAGTTCCTGGAGCCGTACATGGAGGACGTGGCGGCGCAGGCGCTGGCGTCGAACTCGAAGTCCGAGTTGCAGCAGGTGGCGCAAAAGGTGTACGGCGGCGTGCCCCGGTACGTGATCCTGGACGAGCAGGGGCCGGACCACGACAAGTGCTTCAAAATCGCCGCGGACATCGACGGCCACCGGTTCCCGCCGGCGTGGGGCCGGAACAAAAAAGAGGCCGAGTTGAAGGCCGCGCACAACGCCCTCGCCGCGATCCAGGACGCGGACGTGCCGTACCCGTCGTGACCCCGAAGTGAGGCGGCCGATGCTCCGCGGCTACCCCGTCACCTGCACCACCCCGGCGTGCCCCGGGGTCGCCCGGTACAAGATCGCGGCCGTCTGGTCGGACGGGCTGAAGCTCGAACTGAAGACGTACTTCCTGAGCTGCGCCGGGTGCCTGCCGGGGCACTACGCCCGCGCCCGGACCAAGCACGCCGGGTGCGTCCTGGCCGACGGCGAATCCCTCCAGGCCCCGGCCGTTTACGAACGCCCGACCGCGGACGACGGCGGGCCGTTGGTCCGCCGGGCCGACCTCGAAAATGACGCCGGCCCCGCGATCGACGATCGCGGGGCCGGTACGGTTTGACGCGGTGATCGTCGCTTAGTAGCGGAACTCGAGGCCGACGCCGACGCCCTGCACCCAGTACGCGGTGCGCTGGAGCTGGAAGGCCGGCAGGGCCGGGCCTGCGCCGCCGGACGACGGGGCGATCTGGTTGGTGTTCACGCGGGTGTCGAACTGGTCGCCGGCGCGGGCCACGTTGCTCCAGTAGATGAAGTTGTAGCTGGCGAACGCCCGCAGGTGTTCGGTCACTTGCACGCCGGCCCGGACGCCGATCTCGGGGACGACCGAGAACTGGTTGCTCGTGTACCGGCCGATGTTGCTCGACTGGGTGAGCAGGCCGCCCGGGTAGTTCGTCGGCACGCCTTGCGGCGTGATGATCTGCGTGTTCCCGCTGATGTCCACGGTCGTGTTCGTCACGCCGAGGGCGACGGTCGGGCGGACGCCGAGGAAGAAGTGGCCGAACCGCCGCTCGTAGTTGAACCCGACGTTGGCCCCGTAGAAGTTGTTGTTCGTGCGGATGCGGTCCTGGATCAGGAAGCGCGTGCCGGCCGGCACGTTCGACCCGGCCAGCGCGGTCAGGTTCTCGTTGATCGTGATGTCGTCGCGCAGGTTCAAGTACCGGAACCCGTAAACGAAGTCGAGCCGGCCGCACGGGTCGCAGCACAGGTTACAGATCAGGCCCAGGCCGCCGCCGATGAAGTCGGAGCTGGAGCGGACGCCGACCGACCCGGCCAGCACGCCCGGGAACGAAACGAGCTGCGAGTCCGGGCTGCCGCCGAACGAGACGAGCTGGGAGTTGTTGCGGTTGCCGAGGGCGTCCACGAACGGGCGGGCGAGGATTTGCGACCCGTTCGATCCGACGTTGAACCCCTGGCCGGAGTTGCCGAGGAAGAAGAAGTCGCCTTCCACGCCGAACTTCTGGCAGTCGTCGAGCCACATGCCGGCCCGGACGCGCAGGCCGCTGCGGAAGTTGTCGTTGAGCTTGTCGCCGCCGAACAGCGTCGAGGTGCCCGGGGCACCGAGGACGCCGGCCGTGGCCCGCGGGGTGCCGGCGGGCGAGGTCGTGACGAACGCCGGGGAGTTCTGGCCGCGACCGGTCCAGTACAGCCACTCGGCGCTCACCCAGGCCCGACCGGGGGGGCCGCACAGGCAGTCGCAGGCGCTGGCGCACGCCTTGGCCGGACCGCAACCGTCGGCCGTGCAGGTGCCGTAGGCGTCGGCCGCGTAACCGGCGGTCGGCGCGCCCGTCAGCGCGTTGCCGGCCATCGTGCCCTGGGGCAGGGTCGCCGGGGCGGCCGGAAGTTGGGTCGAGACGGCCCGCGTCGGGAACGCGGACTGGGGGGTCGAGCGGGGGGCGGCGGGGGCGGCCGGGGCCGGTTGCTGCGCGACGACCGCGCCGGCAATGCCCAGGCAAGCGGTGACGCCTCCGAGGAAGCGAGTGAACATAGAAACCTCCATGTCGTTGCGGGTGTCGTCAGAGTCCTTCTGACGACAGCGGGGGGCCGCGTGGGGTGTGGGTTCCGCTCTCCACGTATCGACGCCGGCCCCGCCACTTCTCCAGACATCCCGGTTGCTTTTGTCCCGCCCGAAACCGTTCCGCGGCGGCAGTTTACCCAGACCTCGCACGCCGTCAGTTCGATTTCCTGCCTACAACCCGCACAATAGTTTCAAGTTCCCACGCCAAATCGGAGAACTTTGCCTATACCACCGGCGTCTTTTTCAGTTGAGGCGTCATAGTTTGAGGTGTCGGCTCTTCCGACAGTTCAGCCCGAACCTCCCGAAAAGACGGCAGAGTCTGGGGGGTTTCGGTTGACACAAGAAATTCGCGGCCCACACTGAATGCAAGGCTTCGTCCGCCGCTAGACATCCCGATCCATCCCGATGAGGTTGCCGATGGCACCGTTCAACAGTCCCGGTCGCGGTCCCAAAGGTTCCGGTCGGAAAACTCCGGCTCACCCGCCGAAACTCGACGTCAGCCGCCTCGAAGACCGGGACGTGCCGGCGAGCACCTTCTCGGGCACCGTGTTCCTGGACACGAACTCCAACGGCCGGTTCGACGCGATCCCGACGCTGATCAATAACCCCGGCGCGGGCCTGACCCCGCTGACCACGGAAGTCGGCTGGAACGGCTTGAACCAGCCGTGGGACCCCGTCGGCACGCGGGTGCCGGTGACTGTCCGGGCCTTCGACAGTGCGAACACCGTGCAGGGCACGGCGACGACCGACTTGACCGGGGCGTACACCCTCACCGTCGCCGCGGCCGGGGCGTACCGGCTCGAATTCAGCAACCTGCCGAACGGCGTGTCGTTCGGCCCGTCGGGCCAGCAGACCGGCACCGCCGTGCAGACGGCGACGGTCCCGGCCAACGCCAACACGCCGAACCTGAACCTCGGGCTGGTCCGGTTCGAGGACATCACCCCGGACAACCCGCTGATCGCCACGAACATCTACCTGTTCGGGGCGTTCGACGGCCCGAACGCGAACGGCATTACGGTCACGAGCTTCCCGTACAACTCGGGCGCGAACATCCCGGTACCGACGCCGCCGGGTGCCCCGAGCGCGGGCACGGCCGGGCCGTTCATCGAGCCGACGAGCCACACGATCCAGATCACGCAGAACCAGGTCGGCGCGACCTGGGGCCTGGCCTACGACCGGGCGACTGACCGCATCTTCATGTCCGCGTTCACGAAGAACCACGTCGGCTACGGGCCGAGGGGTCCGGGCGCGATTTACGCCGCCGGCGCGACCCCGACCGGGGCGAACACCAGCGTGACGACGGCGTCGCTGCTCGTGGACCTCGGGCCGACCGCGGCGGGCGTGAACTACCGGACCCAACCCGCGTTCACCGACGCCACGAACACCGGCGGGGCGGGTGTCGATCCGTACCTCCGTGACGGCCTCTACAACCAAACCGTCGGCGGCAAAACGTCGCAAGTCGGCTGGGACGCCGTCGGCAAGACGGGCCTCGGCGGCCTCGACACGGACGCCACCGGCCGGTTCCTGTTCACGGTCGGCCTCGGCGACCGCAAGTTGTACGTCGTCGATACACAAAACCCGACTGCGTCGCCGCTGGTCGTGTCGCTGCCGTCGGTCACCGGGGCGAACGGGTTCACCGGGACTTCGACCAACGACCCGCTCGGCGACCTGCGGCCGTTCTCCGTCAGCTACTACCGCGGGTCGATCTACGTCGGTGCCGTCAACACGGCCGAATCGACGACCCTCGGCGGCACCATTACCGGCGACCGGACCGCACTCCGCGCCTACGTCTTCCAGTTCAAACTCAACCTCGACGCCGCCGGGAACGTGACCGGGACCGGCCAGTTCGTGGACCTGAACGGCGTCGCCACGTCGTCGCAAGCCGTCCTCGTCGTGCCGTTGAACTACGGCCGCGGTTACATCCAGCCCGGCGTGGCCGACAGCTCGCAGACGGTCAGCCCGATCTCGGCCAACTGGCTGCCCTGGTCGCCGGTTTACAAGAACATCACCAACGCGAACATTCCGAACATCGGCTTCTACCCGCAGCCGTGGTTGACGGGCCTGTCGTTCGACACGGACGGCAACATCACGCTGGGCCTGCGGGACCGGGCCGGCGACCAGTTCGGGGCGTTGACCGCCGCCGACCCGGCGAACCCGCAGAACCTGTACGTCGGCATCACCGGCGGCGACACCCTCCGCGCGTTCACGAACCAGCAGTCGGCCGGCGGCAACGTGACCTCGCGGTGGACGCTGGAAAACAACGGCAGCGGCCCCGGCGGTACGGCCTCCTCGACCGGCGTCGGCAACGCTCAAGGGCCGGGCGGCGGCGAGTTCTACGCCGGCGACTTCCTCGTCCCCGGCATCAACCCGAACTTCCAGGACCACCAGGAGTTGACCGCCGGCGGGATTCTGCAACTCCCCGGCTACCAGGACGTGGCCGTCACGACCTTCGACCCCGCCCAGGTGTCGCAGCGGTACAACGCCGGCGGCGTCCGCTGGTTCCGCAACACCCAGGACGCGCTGAACAATCGCGCCGGCGACGCGGTTCGCGGGTACGAGCTGTACGCGACCGGGCCGCTGGACGCGAACACGCCCCGCTCGACGTTCGCCAAGGCGAACGGCGTCGGCGACCTGGTCGCCATCCGCACCGCCCCGATGGAAATCGGCAACAAGGTGTTCGCCGACCTGAACCGGGACGGCCGCCAGGACCCGACCGACCCCGGGCTGGCCGGCGTCCTCGTGACCCTGTTCAAGAACGGCGTGTCGGTCGGCTCGACCACCACGGACGCCAACGGCAACTACTACTTCAGCAGCGCCGCCGACCCCGGCATTGCCAACCGCGTCCCCGGCAAGGCGTACGGCATCAACGTGATGCCGAACTCGGCCTACGAGGTCCGCATCCCCCTCGGCCAGGACGCGCTCAAGAGCCTGACCCTGACGACGGCGAAGATCAACGGCGGCACCGAGCCGCAGCGCGACAGCGACGCCGTCGCCGTGGGCACCGACGGCGTCGTCGCGTTGACCACGGGCCAACTCGGCAGCAACGTCCACACCTTCGACGCGGGGCTGATCTACCGCCTGTCGCTCGGCGACTTCGTCTGGAACGACGCGAACAACAACGGCCTGTTCGACACCGGCGAAGCGGCGATCCCGAACGTGACCGTGAAGCTACTGGACGCGGCCGACAACGTCCTGAGTTCGGCGGTCACGAACGCCCAGGGCGGGTACCTGTTCACCGACCTGAACCCCGGCCAGTACCGCGTCCGCATCCCGCTGGCGAGTGCCATCAACCCCGGCCTGCAGGGGTTCATCTCGAGCACCGGCACGAACGGCTCGGCGACCGGCCAGTACGAGCCGGCCGTCGGCGGCCCCGTGCAGCAGCCCAACAACGCGGACAACGGCGTCACCCAGGCCGGGAACGTGAACGGGTCGCTCGTCAACGTCCAGCCCGGCCTCGCCCCGCTCGACGAGCCGAACGCCCCGAACTTCGGCCTCGGGCTGATCGACAATGCCACGAACGAGAACAGCTTCCGCAACCAGGACTTCAGCTTCTACCAGCCGCTGAGCATCGGCGACACGGTGTTCGTGGACCAGAACAACGACGGCATGCGGATGGGCGACCCGGGCCTCGCCGGGGTGACGGTGCAGCTCCTGAAAATCACCGGCGGCACGGGCGGGATCGCGTCCACGGCGACCGTCGCGTCCACCGTCACGAACGCCAACGGCGGGTACCTGTTCACGAACCTGGCGGCCGGCACGTACCGCGTCCGCCTCGTCCGCGACGCGGGCTTGAACGGGTACGTGTCGAGTACCGGCACGCCGGGCAGCGCGACCGGCCCGTTCGAGCCGGCCGTCGCCAACCCGGCCAACGACAAGGACCACGGCACGCAGTCGGCGGGGTTCATCGACGGCCCGACCCTAGCCTACGCCCCGGGTGCCGCGACCGCCGTGGACCCGACGACGATTCCGGCCGGCCTGCCCGCCGACCCCGCGCCGCTGGCCAGCCAGTACCGCGACCAGGACTTCGGCGTCTTCCAGCCGCTCAACCTCGGCGACCTCGTGTTCGAGGACACCAACAACAACGGCCTGTTCGGGCCGGGCGAAGTCGGCGTGGCCGGCGTCCTCGTCGAGCTCCTCGACGCGGTCGGCAACCCGGTCCGGGACGCGGCCAACAACCCGATCTCGGCCCTGACCGCAGCCGACGGCACGTACCTGTTCACCAACCTCGTCCCCGGCGCGTACCGCATCCGCATCAACCCGCCGGCCGGGTACATGAGCAGCACGGGCGTCAACGGCAGCCCTCTCGGCCAGTACGAACCCGGCCTGCCGGGCACCGACACGACGAACAACGCCGACCACGGCACGATGGTCCCGAACACCCAGCAGATCGCGTCGTCCCCGGTCACGCTGTTCGCCCCGCTCGACCCGCGGAACCCGAACGCGAACACGGCCGGGCTGATCAACTCGGCGAACCTGGCCCAGGACTTCGGCATCTACCGCAAGGTGTCGCTGGGCGATTTCGTCTGGAACGACGCCAACAACAACGGCACCTTCGACGCCGGCGAGGCCCCGATCGCGGGCGTCACCGTTCGGCTCCTCGACGGCAGCAACCAGCCGGTCCTCGGGGCGAACGGCCTGCCGATCACGACGGTCACCGCGGCCGACGGCGGCTACCTGTTCGGCAACCTCGTCGCCGGCACGTACCGCATCGAAGTCGTCATCCCGACCGGGTTCATCTCGAGTACCGGCACCAACGGCTCGGCCGCCGGCCCGTTCGAGCCGGTCACGACCCCGCTCAACCCGGACAACAACCGGGACCACGGCACGACCCAGGCGGGCGGCACGACGGTCCGCGGGCCGCTGGTGAACGCCCAACCCGGCCTAGCCCCGACGAACGACACCGACGGCCCCGCCTCGGCGACGGCTGCCGACGCCGGGACGCTCAACAGCAGTAGCTACCGCGACCAGGACTTCGGCTTTTTCCGGCCGCTCGCGGTCGGCGACCTGGTCTGGACCGACGCGAACAACAACGGCCTGCGCGACCCGGGCGAGCCGGGCATCGCCGGCGTCCGCGTCGTCCTCCTCGGGAGCGACGGCGGCACCGTGGCGACGACCACGACGGACGCCACCGGGGCGTACCGGTTCTCGAACCTGGTGCCCGCCGTCTACTCGGTGGCGATCACCCCGCCGGCCGGGCTGACGAGTTCGACGGGCGGCACCGGCACCCCGTACGAGCCGGCGTCGCAGAACAACATCAACGACGCCGACAAGGGCACGACGCAGCCCGACGGCAGCATCCGCACCCTGCCCTTCACGTTGACCGGGACGGACAACCCGGACGAAGTCGGCACGGCCAACCTCCGCCAGGACTTCGGCCTGTTCGCCCCGGTGTCGCCCCCGCCGACGCTCGCGGTCGGCGACTTCGTCTGGTTCGACGCGAACAACAACGGCACGCTCGACGCCGGCGAAGTCGGCGCGGCCAACGTCGTCGTCCGCCTGCTCAACGAGGCCGGGGCGACGGTCGCCACCCAGGTGACGAACGCCGCCGGCGGGTACCTGTTCACCGGGTTGTCGGCCGGCATCTACGCCGTCGAGATCGCCCCGCCGGCCGGCTTCCAAAGTTCGACCGGCGGCCCCGGCAGCCCGTTCGAGCCGGCCGCCCAGACGACGATCAACAACACCGACAAGGGCACGACGCAGCCGAACGGCACCATCCGCACCCTGCCCTTCACCTTGCTGGCGACCGGCAACCCGGACACGAACGGGACCGCGAACCTGCGCGAAGACTTCGGCCTGTTCGCCCCGCCGGTTCCCCCGACCGTTCCGCCGGCCAACATCTCGGGCACCGTTTACCTGGACTCGAACCTGAACGGCACCCGGGACGCCGGCGAGCGGCCGATCCCCGGCACAACGGTTTACCTCAACGGCCGGGACGACAGCGGCAACATCATCGCCCGCACGGCCGTCACCGACGTGAACGGCAACTACCGGTTCGAGAACCTCGCCCCGGGCAATTACACGGTCCGCGAGCAACAACCGGACGGCAAGTTGTACAACGGCTCGACCAACGTCGGCACCGTGAGCGGGACCGTGACGGGCACCGGCGGCAACGACATCATCTCGACGGTCCGCCTCAACGCCGGGGCCAGCGGGATCAACTACAACTTCGGCGAAATCCCGACGGCCGCGACCTTCGGGTACGTCTGGGTGGACGCGAACCGGAACGGCGTCTTCGACCCGACCGAGACGCCGATCCCCGGCGTGACCGTGGCCATCGGCGGGACCGCCTTCCCGGGCACCGCGTTCGCCCGGCCGCTGACGGCCGCGGACGTGCCCGGCGGCTTGACGGTGGTGACCAACTCCGCCGGCCGGTACGACTTCCCGACCCTGCCGTTCGGCACGTACACGCTGACCGAGACGCAGCCGGTCGATTTCGACGACTGGCAGCTCCAGGACGGCGACCCGAACAACCCGCGGCCGACGATGGCCCCGAACGTGTTCAGCAACCTGAGCCTGACGGCCAGCGCCCCGATCCGCGGGCCGTTCAACTTCGGCGAAGTGCTGAGTTCGACGACCGTCGTCCCACCGCTGTCGCCCGAAACGTCGAAGCGGGAGTTCCTCGCCTCGACGACCAACCCGATCCGCGGGACGCCGACGACTTCGACGACGACCCAGGCCGTGCCGACCTCGCCCGGCGTCGTCGCCCCGGTCGCGCTGCTGCCGTTCCAGCCGCGGTTCACGGCCGGGACGAACCCGAACAACCCGGCGATCCTGGCCACCGGGGCCGGGCCGGGCACGTCCCCGTTCGTCCGCGTCTTCGACTACGCGACGGGGCTGGAGAAGTTCCGCTTCCTGGCCTACGAGCAGGGGTACACCGGCGGCGTCCGCACGGCCGTCGGCGACGTGAACGGGGACGGGATTCCGGACATCATCGTGGCCACCGGCCTCGGCGGCGGGCCGCGCATCCGCGTCTTCAGCGGCGTCGATTGCACCGTGCTGCAGGACTTCTTCGCCTACGAGCCGACGTACACCGGCGGCCTGTCGGTCGCGGCCGGGGACGTGAACGGCGACGGGGTTGCGGACATCATCACCGGGACCGACATGGGCGGCGGCCCGCGGGTCCGCGTGTTCGACGGCAAGACCGGGGCGGTCGCCCAGGACTTCTTCGCCTTCGACTCGGGCCAGCGGGGCGGCGTGCGGGTGGCCGCAGCCGACATCAACAAGGACGGCCGGGCCGACATCATCGCCGCGACCGGGGCCGGCGTGCCGACCCGGGTCCGCGTGTTCGACGGGGCCACGCAGGCGACCCTGCAAGACTTCGCCCCGTTCGGCGACACCTTCAACGGCGGGGCGTTCGTCGCCGGCGGGGACTACAACGGCGACGGCAAGCAGGACATCATCGTCGGGGCGGACGCCGGCGGCGGCCCGCGGGTGAGCGTGTTCGACGCCCTCACGGCCACGAGCCTGACGAGCTTCTTCGCCTTCGAGCCGACCTTCACCGGCGGCGTCCGCGTCGCCGCCTTCGACATCAACGGCACCGGCAAGAGTGCCATCGTGACCGCGGCCGGCATCGGCGGCGGGTCGCGGGTGACCGTCTACTCCGGCCCGGGCATCGCCGTCGTGGACGAATCTTCGCCTACGACGCGACCCAGAACGGCGGAGTCTACGTCGGGGCCGGCAACGCGACCCGCAAGGCGTCGGCTTCGACCGGCGCGCCGGTCATCACGGGCAACCTCGGCAAGCCGGGCACCCTCCCCGCGCTGCCGGCGTAACCCGCCGCCGAGCCGCAAAAACCTTCGTCGCCCCGGGAGTATTCCCGGGGCGATTTTTTCGTCGGTTGGGCTTGTCGGAAGTCGCAAGTTTCGGCATCGTCGGCGTTTCTTGCGAGTGCCGTAGCCTGCGGCATCCAGAGGGGGCTTCGACGATGCGACGAGTGGCAAAACTCTTGGCGACGATCGCGGTGGCGGCCGGTGCGGCAATGTCCGGCGGGTGCGCGACGCACGCGGGGACCGGGGCACTGGCCGGCGGCGGGATCGGGGCGGGCCTCGGCGCGCTCGTCGGGTCGGCGACCGGCAACCCCCGGGCGGGCGCGGCCATCGGCGGCGTCCTCGGCGCGGGCGTCGGCACGGCGGTCGGGGCGGACGCCGACCACGAGAAGGCCAACCGGGCCAACGACCTCGCCGTCGCCCAGGCCAACGCGGCCGAGGCGAACGCCCCGGTGAGCCGCGGGCCGCTGACCGTCGAGGACGTGATCCGCATGAGCAAGACCGACCCGGCGTCCAACACTCGGGTCAGCGACGACGTGATCATCAACTACATCCGCACCTCGAACAGCGTCTACAACCTGCAACCCCAGGACTTACAGTACCTCAGCGCGAACGGCGTGTCGGAGCGGGTCATCATCGAGATGAACAACACGCGGAACCGGACGCAGACGCGGATCGTGTCGGAGCCGCGGACCCGGACCGTGATCGTCCGCGAGCCGGCCCCGTACTACTACGACCCGTACTACCCCCAGCCGGTCTACGTCCGGCCGGCGTCGGGCGTGTATATTCGCGGCCGCTTCTGATAGAATCTCCGGCACCAGCCTTGCCCGAGTCCCGGAGCCGCGCGATGTCGTTGACCTGTTACCTCGCTTGCCTCGTGTTCGCGCTCCCGGTCGAAGTGCCGCCGGCCGCCGGGGCGACCGACTGGCCGCAGTTCCGCGGACCGAACCGGGACGGCGTCTCGGCCGATCGTGGCCTCCTCAAGGAGTGGCCGACCGAGGGGCCGAAGAAGCTTTGGACGGTCGCCGGTCTCGGCGGCGGGTACAGTTCGGTCGCCTTAGTCGGGGGCGTGATTTACAGCACCGGCTTGAAGCCCGACGGTAA
Source organism: Fimbriiglobus sp. (assembly GCA_025362195.1). Taxonomy (GTDB): domain Bacteria; phylum Planctomycetota; class Planctomycetia; order Gemmatales; family Gemmataceae; genus Fimbriiglobus. The sequence continues at coordinate 15,241 of JANYHV010000195.1, forward strand.
GGAACACCTCTTCGCGCTCGCCGAAGCCGACGGCAAAGAACTCTGGTCCACGCCGATCGCCGACAAGCAGCGGGTCGGGTACGACGAGGGGCCGCGCAGCACGCCGACGGTCACCGACGGCCGCGTCTACGCCGTCAGCATGGGAGGCACGCTCGCCTGCCTGAGCGCGGCCGACGGCAAGCCGGTCTGGTCCAAGGGCTACGTCAAGGACTTCGGCGGCAGCGTGCAGGCCTGGGGCTACAGCGAATCGGTGCTGGTGGACGACGGCAAAGTCTACGGCACGCCGGCCTCGAAGAAGGCCGCAATGGTGGCCCTCGACGCCAAGACCGGGGACACGGTCTGGACGGCGACGGTGAAAGACCCGGGCGGCGCGGGCGGCTACGCGTCCGCCGTCAAGGCGACCGTCGGCGGGGTGCCGGTGGTCATCAACTTGCTCGGCAAGGCCGGCGGCGTCGTGGCCGTCCACGCCAAGACCGGCAAAGTGCTGTGGCAGTACGCCCGCATCATGAACGGCACCGCGAACATCCCCAGCGTGCTGGTCAACGGCGACCTCGTCTTCTGCTCCACCGGGTACGGCGACGGCGGCTCGGCCCTGCTCAAGATGACGGCCGACGGGGACGGCGTGGTGGTGAACGAGTTGAAGTACAACAAGGCCGGCGAGTTGCAGAACCACCACGGCGGCATGGTCGCCGTCGGCCCGACGATCTACTTCGGCCACGGGCACAACCAGGGGTTCCCGGCCGCCGTCGAGTTTGCGACCGGCGAGGTCTTGTGGAAAGAGTCGAAGGGGATGCTCGGCGGCCAGGGGTCGGCGGCCATCGTCGCGGCCGACGGCATGATCTACCTCCGCTACCAGAACGGCGTCGTGGCGATGTTCAAGGCGAACCCCAAGGCGTTCGAGCCGGTGGCGAGCTTCAAGATTCCCGAGCCGAGCGGCAAGCCGAGCTGGCAGCACCCGGTCATCGTCCACGGCAAGCTGTACCTCCGCGACCAGGACAAGCTGCACTGCTACTCCCTCAAAGCGACGGGCAATTGATTTCACCTGGACATCGGGTATGGGGTGTCGGGTATGGGGTATCGCAGAACCTCTGGCGACTGTTGCGGTTTGACTTGGTTCGACCATACCCCATACCCCATACCCGACATCCCATACCCGGTTCTGCGACACCCGACTTCGGGAACACCCGATGAGTTCACCCGCACCCGCCTTCGACGCCCTGCCGGACGATGCCGTCGCGCTCGCCCGCCGGGTGCTGGCCATCGAGGCGGACGCGCTGCGGGTCACGGCCGAGCGGCTCGACGGGCGGTTCAACCGCGTCGTCGCCCGGCTGGCCGGCTGCACCGGTCGCGTCGCCGTCACCGGCATCGGCAAGTCGTCGGACGTGGGGCAGAAGCTCGTCGGCACCTTCAACTCGACCGGGACCCGGGCGTACCTGCTCGACGCGACCCGGGCCGTCCACGGCGACCTCGGCATGGTCCACCCGGACGACGTGGCGGTTCTGCTCTCCCACAGCGGCGAGAGCGAAGAACTCCTGCGGTTGCTGCCGTCGTTGCGGGCGCTCGCCGGCGGACTCGTCGCCGTCACCGGACAGGCCGACAGCACCCTGGCCCGCCGCGTCGATGAGGTCATCGTCTACGGGCCGATCAGCGAGGCCTGCCCGCTCAGTTTGGCCCCCAGCACCTCGACGACGGTGATGCTCGCCCTCGGCGACGCCCTGGCCTTTGCGCTCAGCGAGGGCCGCCGGTTCACGGCCGACGACTTCGCCCGGTTCCACCCGGCGGGGAGCCTCGGCCGGCGGCTGGCGACGGTCGAAACGGTCATGCGGCGCGGCAGCGAGTTGCGTATCGCCGCGGCGTCGGCGACCGTGCGGCAGGTGTTCGCCCAGGTCCGGCACGTCGGCCGGCGGACCGGGGCCGTGATGCTCGTGGACGCGCACTGGCGGCTCGCCGGGCTGTTCACCGACAGCGACCTGGCCCGGCTGTTCGAGGCCAACGCCGACGGGGCCTTCGACCGGCCGATCGCCGAGGTCATGACCCGCGGCCCGGTGACGCTCGACCGCACCGCCCGGCTCGGCGAAGCCCTCGAACTCTTGAAGGCCCGCAAGATCAGCGAACTCCCGGTCGTGGACGGGGACGGCAAGCCGGTCGGCCTGCTCGACATTACCGACCTCATCGGCCTCGACCCGGACGACCGCGATGCCCCGCTCCCCCGCTGACCTGCCCGCCCGCGTGGACGCCGTCCGGTTGCTCGTCCTGGACGTGGACGGGGTGCTGACGGACGGGTCGATCGTCTACTCGGACTCGGGCGAAGAGTTGAAGCGGTTCCACGTCCGCGACGGGTCCGGCTTGAAGCTCTGGCAGTCCGCGGGTATGCACGCTGCGGTCCTGTCCGGGCGGTCGTCCCCGGCGGTCTCGCGGCGGGCGGCCGAACTCGGCATCACCGTGGTGTTGCAAGGCCGGTCGGACAAGCTCGCGGCGCTGGCCGAGATTCTCGCCGCGACCGGGTGTACGGCCGCCCAGGCGTGCGCGATCGGGGACGATTTACAGGACTTGCCGCTGTTAAATGCGGCCGGCGTGGGGGTTGCGGTCGCCGACGCGTGCCCGGAGGTGCGTACAATGGCCGACACGACGACGACGACGCCGGGCGGCCACGGGGCCGTCCGCGAACTGGTCGAGTGGCTGTTGAAGCACCAGGGCCGGTGGGCCGACCTGATCGCCCGCGACCGACCCGCCGGCTAACCGGAGACCGACACCGTGTGGACACCCCGCCGCATCCTCCTGTTGCTCACGACGATGCTCGTCACGACCGGGGCGTACTTCGCCTACGCGCAGGTTCTGGGCGGCATCGACGGCCTGCCCGAACTCCCGGCCGAATTCCTCGTCGAGCCGAACGCCCCGGCCCCGGTGATCGCGAGCGACAAGGTCACCCTCGCGGACGAGATGGTCAAGCGGGCCTTCGGCAACGTCAGCCCCGAGGCGATGAAGACGAGCGTCGCGTACAAGCTCAAGATTTACATGGCCGACCGGGGGACGCTGCTGGCGTGCGGCCAGCCGTCGTTCGCGTCCGCCGTCGAGGCGAGCCGGTTCGTCGAAGTGTCGCCGTTCAGCATGGCCTTCTTCGGCAAGCCCCGCGGCCCCGGCGAGCCGGGCCTGCCCGACGAGATCGAGGAGATTAGCGCCGTCCACGCCGATAAGGCAATCCTGGAGTTCGACCGGCCGGTCGCGTCCGTCCAGGACATGCGAGACAAGTGCAAGCTGATCGGCTTCCAACTCTTGAGCACCCCGGACGTGCCGAGTACCGACGCCCGCCGGGGTAAAGTTTGGGTGACGAACAACCAGAAGTCCCGCGACCCGGGGCAGTTCCTCGTCTTCAACACCGTCGGCCCGGTCTACTACCGCTCGCCGGACGACAACCCGACCGCCGCCGCGGACGTGCCGCAGATGTACACGAACGCGGCCGTCGAAGTGATCGACAAGCGGAACCTGCCGCGGGCGCTCCGGTCGGGCAGTTCCGCGACGACGCCCGCCAAGGCGGATAAGCTGCGCGACCAGGGCAGCATCGCCGCGATCCTGTTGGGCGAAGCGAACCCGCCGGCGACCTGTACGGCCGAGGGGATGAAAATTTACCTGGAGCGCTCGACCGGCAAAGAGCCGTCGAGTGGGAAGTCCGACAAGCGGAACTCGACCGGGTATTCGAGCGTCCGGCTCGTCGAGTTGAGCCGCAACGTGCAGGTCAACCTGTGGACCGACGGCGGCACCGGCTTCCCCGGCACGTCCCCCGTGGCCGACGCGCCGCCGGCGAAGGACGCCGCCCCGACCGTGGACCCGCCGGCCGCACTCGGCGCGGTCGCCGGGGCGTTCGCCGACGCGGCCGCCGTCGCCAAGAAGTTCCGCGACAAGAAGCTGCTCGTCATCGAAACCCCGGGCAGTTTCCGCTTCGACTTCACGACGAGTCTGGCCCGGTTCGAGACCGACGGCCTGGAGGCGTCGAAAACGGTCGCCGTGAACCGCGTCTCGGCCGACGGCCCGTCCGATGTCCTGTTTTGCAACCTGCTTCTCGTCCAGTTCGAGGGCGGCACGGCCAAGGCGGCGGCCCCGACCGCCGGCGTCGGCGGGGGCATGAAGATCAAGTCGCTGACCGCCACCGGGCCGCACGTCTACGTCTCGGTCGTCGCCGAGCAACTCATCGCCCAGGGGACCGAGTTGAAGTACACCGTGGACGCGGTCAACCGGGCGACGGTGACGACCCTCCGCGGCCCGTCGGTCGTGGCCGTGCGCGACAAGAACAGCCTCAAAGCCGGTACGCTCGCGGCCGACGGCAAGCCGGCGCAGCCCGGCGAAATCCTCATCACGTCCGTGGACCCGCCGGCCGGCGGCAAGGAGACCAAGAAGACGACGCTCCAGGTCAACGGCCCGGGCCAGATCGACATCTTCGACGCCGCGACCGGGGCCACGACGGTGCAAGCCCTGTGGGGCCGGTCCCTGACCCAGGAGCGCGTCCGGGTCGGCACTCAGGACCAGGACCTGCTCAAGTTCGACGGCACCGCCGAGTTCATCGACACCAAGGCCGACATGCGGCTGAGCGCGACCCGCATCCTGCTCTGGCTCGGCAGCCGCGAAGAAACCCCCGGGACGCCCGCCAAACCCGGCAGCTTCGGCCAGGCCGTGCCGCAACGGCTCGACGCCATCGGCAACGTCGCGTCGAAGTCGCCCGAGTTGGTCATCAAGGAGACCGACCTGCTCAAGCTCTGGTTCCGCGACGTGCCGCCGCCGGTCGTCAAGCCGAAGGCAATCACTGCGCCCGCCGCCGCCCCGCAAGTCGTCGCCGGGACGCCGCCGGCCGCGCCGGCGATTAAGCCTTTGGACGGTGCCCCGGCCACTGCCGCACCGGCCGTCGCCGTCGCGCCGCCGAAACCGAAGCCGCCGATCGTGTTGGCGGCGCGGACCGTCGAGAGCTGGCTGGTCCGCTACCCGCAGCCGGTGGACGCGCCGAAGCCGGTCGCCGCGGGAGTCGCCCCGCCGCCGGCCGGGTTGAAGTACGAGATGGAGCGGGCGCTGTGCGAGGACCGCGTCGTCGTCCACCAGGACCCGACCGACCCCGAGAAGGTGCCGCGCGGCCTGGACATCGCCGGCGTCCGGTTGAACCTCGTCTCGACCCGCGTGGGCGACGAGGTCGGCCAGGTCATGACCGTCACCGGCACCCCGGTCGAGTTCGCCCAGGTCCACTTCGAGACGACCTCGCTGTTCGGCCCGGTCATCAAGATCGACCAGGTCAGCAACACGGTCGCCATCGACGGCGTCGGGTCGCTGCTCATGCCGAGCAACACCGACTTCAGCGGGGCCGTGACCGACCAGGCCAACGAGCTGGAAATCCAGTTCAAGAAGTCGATGTTCTTCAACGGGGCGAAGGGGACGGCCGAGTTCCTCGGGCTGGTCAACGCCACCCAGCGGCCGGCCCGGGCCGCCCTGATTCCGAAGCCGGCCGTGCCGCTCAAGAAGACCGTCCCCATCGGCACCGTGCCCCCGGCCGCGACCGGCGACGGGGCGTGGACGAGTTCGCAACTCCTCTGCCACCGCCTGGACGTGACCTTCGACCGGCCGATCTACTTCAACCAGTTCAAGCGGGACGAGACCGGCAAGGCCCGCGACCCGAACGACTCGCCCAAGATGCGCCAGGCCGACTGCGTCCCGGTGCCCGACGACGAACTGGCCGGCAACACCAACCCGCTGGCCCGCAAAGTCTCGTTCCGGGAGGAGAACTACACGAAGGCGAACACGCTCTTGAAGGCCCAACTGATCGAGGGCAAGCAGATCCAGGTCCGCCTCCGCGAGAACTCCCAGGAGATGTTCGCCACCGGCCCGGGGCAGGTCCGCATCCTCCAGCCGGACAGCTCCGAGTTCGGCAAGAAGCCGGCCCCCGGGGCCGCCCCGCCGCCGACCCGCAAGCCCGGCGACGCGGCCCCGTTCAAACTCACGCTGGTCAAGTACCTCGACACGATGACCGCCGTCGACAAGAACAAACTGTTCCAGACGGCGACCTTCCGCAACGGCGCGAACGTGTGGCAGATCCCGACGAACAACTTGAACCTGCCGTTCGCCGCGCACCAGGCCCCGACCGGGACCACGTCCCTGTCGTGCAGCACGTCGCTGGAAGTGTCCACGTCCCGCACGAAGCCGGACGCCGAGGCCGACCAGGAGATGGTCGCCGTGGGCAACGCCGAGTTCAACAACGACGACTACATCGGCCACGGCTCGCAGATCAACTTCAAGGCGAAGGACATCACCCTGCAAGGGACCGCCGAGCGCATGGCCAGCATCTACCCGCAGAAGCAGTCGTTGAACGAGCGGCAGGGCACGCGGGCACAGACCATCATCTACCGGAACGACGGCACCATCGTCGGCGACAAGGCGGGCACGGGGATTTTCGTACCATGATTCGCGCCCTGCACTTCACCGGGGCGACCCGCAAGACCGCTGAAATCCCGGCCGAAGCCTTGCCCGCGCTGTACACCGAGTTGCCGGCCGAGGACTCGCTCTGGATCGACCTGGCCGTGGCGACGCCCGACGAAGAAGCCCGCGTCCTGACGCAGTTCCTCGGCGTCCACCCGCTGACGCTGGAAGACATCACCAAGCCGCGCCGCGAGCCGGAACAGGGCGCGCACCTGCCCAAGGTCGAGGAGTTCGAGCACTACCTGTTCGTGGTCATCAACCCGCTGCCGCTCGACATGCGGCCCGGGGCCGTCGCGGCGGACGAGGCCAAGGTTTCCCGCCGCACCCGCCTCCGGTTGCGGCCGCAACTCAGCGCGGTGCTCACGGCCCAGGTGCTCGTGACGCACCACTACGACGACTTGCCGTGCGCGAAGGCCGTCTGGAAGCACGCCCTGCGGCACCACGACTGCGCCCGGCACGGCCCGGACTACGTCTTCCACCTGATCCTCGACGCCATCGTGGACGAGTACGCGCCGGTCGTGGACGCCGTCGCCGACAAGCTCGACCGGCTCGAAGGCCGCCTCTTCCGCCGGCCCGCCCCGGCCGTGCTGACGCAACTCCTGCGCATCAAGCGCGACATCTCGATGCTGCGGAAGACCCTCATCCTGGAGCGCGAAGTCCTCGCCCGGCTGATCCGCGGCGAGTTCGCCCTGATCGACGCGTCCGAAGCGGTCTACTACCGCAACGTGTACGACCACCTGGTCCGGTACGCCGAGTTGACCGAGGCGAGCCGGGAAATGGTGTCCGACCTGATGCAGACGCACCTGTCGGCCGTGTCGAACCGGCTGAACGAAATCATGAAAGTGCTCACGATGATCTCGACGATCATCCTGCCCATGACGCTGATCGCCGGCATCTACGGCATGAACTTCAAGGCAATGCCCGAGTTGGACTGGGAGTACGGCTACCCGATGGCCCTCGGGCTGATGGCGCTGACGCTGATCGGGGGCGTGGCGTACTTCCGCCGCAAGGGCTGGATTTGACGCCCTTGCCGAACGCCGCGGGGGCGGTAGCCTATACTGTTGAGATTTGCCGGCGATCCCGGCGGGAAGCACTCGACGGAGAAAGAGTCACTATGGCACGTGGACGTAAGGCCGGGCCGACCCGATTGGACTTGCGCCGCCAGGGCGAGGCGGCCGAGGCCCGCGAGGGCGAAGAGGTCGAAAAGGACGACGACGAGGAGAAGGACGAGGACGACGAGGACGAGGACGACGAAGAAGCCGAGGCCGACGGGGAAGAAGCCGCCGACCCCGAAGCCGAACCGGCCGAAGACGACGACGACGACGAGGACGCCCCCAAGAAAAAGAAAAAGGTCGTCAAGAAGAAGAAAGAGCCGGCCGTCAAAAAGACCCCGGTCAAGCGGACCCGGGCCGTCAAAGAGGTCCGCATGAAGGCCGTCTGGATCGTCTTCGACAACGGCAACAAGCGGATCGAGACCTTCCCGTACGCCCAGAAGGCCGACGCCGAACTATTCCTCGCCGCGAAGATCGAAGAGAAGAAGGCGACCTTCTTCCTGCAACTCGTCAAAGAAGCCCTCGATTAGGCCTCACTCGCTTCCCGGCGACGAAAAAACCCCGGCCCGTGCCGGGGTTTTTTCGCGCGCGACACCGGGTCGCCGCCGGTCACGTCGTGGCGACGGACCGCAGGATGTTCTCGACCTTGCTCATCTGCCAGCCGAGGAACAGCACGTTCGGCATCCGCACTTCGCGCCGGTCCCCGCCGGTCATCTTGACGATCAGGTCGCCCGACCCGAGGCCGAAGATGTAGTGCCGGAACAGGTCGTCGCGCTGCTTTTCGAGGCTCACCCCGGCGGTGCTGTACGCCTGCACGCTCGCGCCGATGTGCTCGCACACGCGGATCTGGCCGGGCGTAAAGATGACGTAAGACCGGCGGTCGAAGAAGAACGTCGCCAGCGCCCACAGCACGAAGGTGATGATCCCGATGGTCATGTAGCCGGCCATGTTGATGTGGATGTGCAAGTTGCCGAGCATCTCGAACACCTTGTCCCACACGTCCAGGAGCGCGAACACGAGGGCCAGCACGACGACGAGGATGATGACCAGGAACGACCACAGCCCGCGGAGGGGGACGTTCGTGACGATGATCGTGACGACCAGGCCGACGATGAAGATCGCCCCCGGCCAGGACTTTTCGCTCATCCGCGGGCGGAAGGCCGGGTAGGTCTCCGTCTTCTCCGTGTTACTATCGGTGATGCCGGAGGCGTTGCTCAACGACGTGGTCGATTTGGCGGTCGGCGGGATGGTCAGGGCGGCCCGGTTGGTCGGCTTGCCGCTCTCGTCTTTGAACCACGTGAACGTCGAACCGGACGGGATCACGGCCATGCGCGTGCCGTCCGTCCAGGTGACGATCGCCATGACGAACGCCAACGCCCAAACGGGCCACCAATAGAACAGTGTCGAGTGACTGATGAGTTTGATTTCCGTGGACCGGGTCGGCCGGTCGGTCGAGGGCGGCCCGGACGACAGCGAGTTCGGGGGCTGGCTCGGCGGCAGGGTGGGCGGCGGGGGCACGGTGGACATGGCGGCGGCGTTCCTGGGGTGAAAGGACGGGTCGGGTCGTTCGTCATTCGCAAAGGACGCGCCAATCTTGGGAATAAAGTCGGGCGCTGGCCAGTCACACTCGGTCGCCGCGCGGACAATCCCTCACGACGCGGGCGAACGGGGGGCGAGTTGGATCTCGCCGGCTTCGACGCGGACGGCGTAGGTCCGGTTCTTGAGCCGCGGGGTGCCGACGCACGCCCCGTCGGTCAGGCGGAACTCCCAGCCGTGCGACGGGCAGGTGACGACGCCGTTCTCGACCGGGCCGTCGCACAAGGACGCCCCGGCGTGCGGGCACCGGTCGTCGATGGCGGAAACCGCGTCCCCGTCGCGGAACAGCGCGACCCCGCGGCCGTCGTACTGGACGAGGAGACTGTCCCCGTCCGGGAGGTCGGTGAGACGGGCTACCGTTTGCCACGCCGGCATAATTCGCCCCGATTCTGAAAGAGTCCGTCGAGTTCGCGTCATTTCATAGGTACGTCCCGGATCGACAACTCCCCGCGAGAGAGTTTGGCACCCACGATGCTCGAAGTCGAAAACAAGTACCGGCTGTCCGACTGGACCCGCGTGCGGGTACTGCTGGTCGAGTGGGGTGCCCACCCGCAACCGCTGCGCAAGGACACGGACCACTACTTTAACGCCCCCGACCGGGACTTCGCCGCCACCGGCGAGGCGTTCCGCCTCCGCCGCATGGGCACGATGAACATGCTCACGTACAAGGGGCCGCGGCGGGCGGGGACGACGACGAAAACCCGGCTGGAACTCGAACTGTGCGTCGGCGAAGGCCCCGAGGCCGCGACCACGGCCGTCAAAATGCTCCACGGCCTGGGGTACACCCCGGTCGCGGTCGTGACCAAGCAGCGCGAGGTGCTCAAATTCTACCGCGCCGGGTTCGCCTTCGAGGCCTGCCTGGACGACGTGGGGACCGTCGGCCGGTTCGTCGAGCTGGAAATCCTGACGCCCGAGGAGACCTACCCGCAGGCCGAGGCGGCGCTGCTTCAAGTCGCGGCGGAACTCGGCCTGACCGACCTCGAACGGAAGTCGTATCTCGAACTCTTGTTGTGCCAGCCGAAGTCCGGCACCATCCGCGTCGGGTCGGGGATTTGAGCGCATGACGCCCGTGCCGGTGGCCGAAACGATTGCCGAGACGCGTGCGACCGTCGCGGCCGCGCGGGCGGCGGGGCGGGTCGTGTCGTTCGTCCCCACGATGGGGGCACTCCACGCCGGGCACGCCGAGTTGGTCCGCGTCGCCCGCCGACTGGCCGGGCCGTCGGGCCTGGTCGTCGTGTCGATTTTCGTGAACCCGACGCAGTTCGGCCCGGCCGAGGACTTCACCCGCTACCCGCGCTCCCTGGACGCCGACCGCACGCTCTGCGGAGACGCCGGGGCCGACCTCATCTTCCACCCGACGCCGGCGGAAATGTACCCCGGCCACGCCGTCGCCTTCGCGGACGTGACCGAACTCGGCGACCACCTGTGCGGCCCGTCGCGGCCCGGCCACTTCCGCGGCGTCTGCACCGTCGTGTTGAAACTGTTGAACGTCGTGCAACCGGACGTGTCGGTCTTCGGCGCGAAGGACGCGCAACAGGTGCGGATCGTCCGCCGCATGGTGGCCGACCTGAACGTCCCCGGCCGCATCGAAATCGCCCCGACGGTCCGCGAGGCCGACGGCCTGGCGATGAGTTCGCGCAACGTCTTTCTCGACGCCGCCGAGCGGGCGGCCGCGCCGCGGATTTACGCCGCCCTCCTGGCCGTCCGCGCCCGCGCCCGGAGCGGCGAGACCGACGTGGCCCGGCTCGAAAGCGCCCTGCGCGCCGACCTCGCGGCGATTCCCGGGGCGCGGGTCGATTACGCCCGCATCGTGGACGACGACCGGATGCAACCGCTGCCGCGCCTGGACCGCCCGGGGCTGTGTGCCGTGGCAGTTTTCTTGGGCCGGACGCGGCTGATCGATAACCTGACCCTACCGTAACCGCCACGCCCCCGTCGGGGCCGGTCCAAGTGGGACAGAGCCGATGTCGCACCCGCTCTACGGCCCCGAAATCCGCGAACACCTCCTGGACCACGACGCGGACGGCCTACGCGCCGTCTGCGAGACCCTGCACCCGGCCACGCTCGCCGAAGCCCTCGACGACACGTTCACGGACGCCGACGTCTGGGAGTTGATGACGCCCAGCGACGTGCGTACGCAGGCGGCGATTTTCGAGTACCTGCCGCCGCCCCGCCAGGCGTCGATGATCGGCGTCGGTGCCCCGGCGCAGGTCGGCAAGCTCCTCGGCAAGATGTCGCACGACGACCGCGTCGATCTGCTGCACCGCCTCCCGGCCGCCGTGAAAGAGACCTTGCTGCGGGCCGTGGACGAGGCCGACCGCCGCGACATGGCGACCCTGTTCACCTACGAACCGGACACCGTCGGCGCGCTGATGACGACCGACTACGCCTGGCTGCCGCCGACGCTGACGGCCGCCGAGGCCATCGACCAGCTCCGCCAGCAGGCCCCGGACCGCGAGACGATTTACTACATCTACCTGCTCGCCGAGGCGGAGCGCCGGCCCGAAGGCGGCGTCGCCCCGCGGAAACTCCTGGGCGTCGTCACGCTGCGGGATTTGATCCTGGCCCCGCGGCACGCGATCATCGTCGATTTGATGGAAGCGCAAGTCGTCGCGCTCAAGATCGAAGACGACCGGCAAGTCGCGGCCGACCTGCTGGGCCGGTACGACTTCCTCGCCGTGCCGGTCCTGGACGCGGCCGGGGGCATGGTCGGCATCGTCACGCACGACGACGTGCTCGACGTGATCCGCGCCGGCGCGACCGAGGACTTGCAGCGCCAGGCCGGGGTCAGCCCGATCGCCGGGAACTACCTCGACGCCGGGTTCGCCCGCCTCTGGTACAGCCGCGTCGGCTGGCTCGGGGTCCTGTTCATGGCGCAAATGATTACGGTCGTGGTGATGACGCACTACGACGACAAGCTCAAGCTGATCGCCGCGCTGAGCGTGTTCTTACCGCTCGTGTTGTCCGTCGGCGGGAACGCCGGGTCGCAGGCGGCGACGCTCGTGACGCGGGCACTGGCGTTGGGCGAAATCACCCCGGCCGACTGGTTCCGCGTCCTGCGCCGCGAAGTGCTGATGGGCGCGGCGTTGGCGGCCGCGCTCGGGGTGCTGGCGTTCCTGCGGACCCGGTACTTCACCGACAAGCGCCTGCTGGAAGGCGAGCCGGCCGACTTTTTGATGAACCTGACGTGGGTGATCGCGCTGACCGTGCCGGCGATTTGCCTGTGGGGAACATTCCTGGGGGCCGCGCTGCCGATGATGTTCAAGCGCCTCGGGGTCGATCCGGCGTTGACCTCCAGCCCGTTCATCGCCACGATCAGCGACGTGTCCGGGATCATCATCTACTTCAACATCGCCGTCATCTTCCTATTTTGAAGGCTCCCCGTGATGAAATGCGCGCGACTCGGCGTCCTGCTCGGCCTCCTGGGCGGAATCGTCGGCTGTACCGACGCCCCGCGGACGATCGCCTCGGCCAAGAAGATCGGCGACACCGAACTCACGGTGCCGACCGAAGTGCCGGTCCAGGCCGCCCCCGCGCAGTCCGAGCCGGCGGCCAAGGCCCTCGTCGCCGAACTGCTGGCCGCGCACACCAAGGGTAAGCCGGACGCCGTGCGGGCGTTTCGGTCCTTCGAGAACGTCCGCAGCGGACTCGTCCTGTCGAACAACCAGGAGCCGATCCACCAGACCTGGACGATCCAGGGGGACTGGCCCGGCCGGTACCGGGTCCGCGCGGAGATCGCCGGGCTGAACACCGTCGCCCTGGCGTGGAACGGGGACAAGGCGTACCGGCAACTGCTCACCCCGCAGCCCGGCCCCGCCTTCGACCTCGACGCGGCCGAGTTGAAGAGCTTCAAGGCCGACGCCACCGGCGAGTGGTTGCTGCTGCTCTTCCCGCTGCTGGAGCCGGAAACCGTCGTCGCCACGCACCCGGCCAAGTCGGTCCGCGACAAGGCGTGCCCCGGCGTCCGCGTCTGGCACCCCTCACTGTCCGAGGCCGTACTGTACCTCGACCCGGCGACCAAGGAACTCGTGCAGATCACGTTCAACGGCCGCGAGAGCCTGCAACTCGTGGTCAAGGAGTTCGTCGTCCTCGAACTCAAGGAAACGAACGGCGTCCGCCTGCCGTCGAAGCTCGCCCAGAACGCCAGCGGCCGGCAACTCGCCGACTGGACGTTCACCCGGCTCGAACCGAAGGCCCACCCGGCGAACCTGTTCGACGCCCCCCCTGCCCCAGCCGGGCCGGGCGGGCCGCGGAAACAAACTCCGTAGGATTGTGCCGACCGCGGAACTTCGTGCGGTAAAATCCTCCGAACGATGTCGTGCATACCGCCTCGTAGAAGGACTCCCGAGATGGCCCCGCCCGTCCGCGCGACTTGCCCCGGCTGCCGCAGCGTGCTGAAAATCCCGGCCGAGTGGGCCGACCGCTCGGTCAAGTGCAAGTCGTGCGGCACCGTCGTCCGCGCGACCGCCACCCCGGTCGCGGCCATCGTAGCCGCGCCGCCGCCACCGGTCGCGGCAGTGCCGCAGGCCGTAGCGGTGCCGCAAGCCGTCGCGTACCCGGAAGCGATCCCGGTCGCGGACGCCTTTCCGGCCGAAGCGATCCCGCAGGCGTTCGAGGCCAGCGAGACGACCAAGAAGCACAGCCGCCGCAAGCGGAAGACGCCGTACCTGACCTACGCCCTGCTCGCCGGCGGACTCGTCGCCGCGGCCGTCGGCGTCGGCCTCTACGGCAAGCCGCTGTACGAGAAATTCGCCGGCAAGGACTCCGCGCAGGCGCCGACGACCGAGGCGAAGGTCGTGCCGCCGGCCGTGAACGCGAACTTCGCCAACGCGGCCAAGCGCTTCCCCCGGCGGATGCTCGTGGTGAGCGTCACGAAGTACCTGTACTGCAACACCCTCGCGGCCGGGAACGCGAAGAACGAGGACATGGTGAGCATCGCGGCCCGCCGCCTGGCGTACCAGTGGAAGGTGCCGATGGACAAGGACAACGACCAACTCTTCCTGCTCCAGGACTCGGGCACCAAGCCCCGGGCGGTGCTCAAGGCGACGCTCGCGCAGGCCGTCGAACAGTTCTGCGAGACGAGCCGGCCGCAAGACCGCGTCACGATTTACTTCGGCGGGCACGCGATCGAGATCGACGGCAAGGCGTACCTCGTCCCCGTCGAGGGCGACTTGACCGACGCCGCGACGCTGTTGCCGCTCGACGACTTCTGGGCCAAGGTCAAGGACTGCCCGGCGCGACAGAAACTCGTCGTCTTCGACGTGTGCCGGTTGAACGAGGACGGCGACAAGCTCCGGCCCGGCTCGGACGTGTTGAGCGAGTCCCTGGAAAAGCTGCTGCAAGCGGCCCCCGCCGGCGTGCAGGTGCTGACGACCGCCGGTCCGGGAACGAACGCCCTGGAGTACCGCAACGCCCCGCCGGACGCCCCCGACGAGGGCGGCAGTCTGTTCCTCAGCACGATCATCGACCTGGCGTCCCGGGGCAAGGTGAAGCCGGCCAAGGAGCCGACGCCGGACGACCCGCTGCCGGTGGACGCCTGGTTCGACGCGGCCAAGGAGCGGATGAAACTCGTCGCCAAGGTGTCGGGCAAAACCGACCCGGCCCCGAAGTTGTCGAAGCCGCCGCCGGCGGTCGCCGTGGCGTACACCGGGGACGAGCCGGCCGCGAAGCGGTTCGAGTTCGCGGCCCCGCCGCAGGGCATGGCCGTCGCCGAAGTCGCGCGGATCATCGAGCCGATCAGCAAGCTCCCGCCGTACCGCGGCAAGCTGACCAAGGACGACGCCCTCGAAGGCCTGGTGCCCTATGCCGCCGACGTGATGAAGAACTACAAACCGGACGCGGTGACCTTCGCGGAGATCCGCAAGGACGCCGACAAGTACCCGGTCCGGTTCGCCGCGCTCGCGTCCCTGGAGGTCATCCAGAAAGAGTGGAAGTCGAGCGTCGAGGGGTCCACGGAGTTGCGGACGCAAATCCTGACCGGCACGAACGACGCCTTCAAGAAGACGATCATCCGCGAACAGGAGACGCCGGCCCGCATCACCGAGGAACTCGAGACCGCCATCACCAAGGCCGAGAAGCAGATGGGCAAGCTGGACGCGGAGCCGTCGAAGTACTGGCGGGTCATGTACCTGTCCGCGCTCGCGCAGTTGAAGGCCCGGCTGGCGTTTATGAGCGAGTACAACCTGGCCCTCGGCAGCATCCGCACGGACAACTTGCCGAAGGTCGATGAGGCCAAGGGCCAGGCCGGCCTGGTCCTCGTTTCGACCGAGAAGATGAAGAGCAAGAAGGAGGTCAAGGACCTCGCCGACGCGGCCGTCGAACTCTTCGACAAGATCGCCGACGAGCACAAGGGCACGCCGTGGGCCATTCAGGCGAAGCGCTACCGCGTCATCGCGTTGGGCCTCGAATGGAAGCCGTACACCGCCGGCAACTCGAAGGCGATCGAGTAAGGCGAGCCGGAAGCGTGAGCGCCCGGAGGTCTGAACACGCTGTCGCTCAGAC
>JANYHV010000210.1 GCA_025362195.1 Fimbriiglobus sp.
GGAACGCGGCCGGCAGGTCGGCGACTTCGACGCTGAGCAGGTGGTTCGGCACGCCCAAGTAGTCGAACCAGAACTTCGACAGGGCGGTGAGGAGTCGGCCCTTGCCGGGGATGCCGGCCGGCATGACCCAGTCGAACGCGCTGATGCGGTCGGTCGCCACGACGGCCAGGCGGTCGCCGAGGTCGTACACGTCGCGCACCTTCCCCCGGTACGGCGCGAACCCCGGCACACTCGTCGTCAACACGACACTCATCGGTGGTGCTCTTGGTGGAAAAATTGATTCACCACAGAGTGCACAGAGGAATCAGAGCCAGCAAAGGCATTGAATTTGTGTCGAACCAAAACCGCTTGCCAACGAGAGCGCGGGAAGAACCCGACTCAACTCATGCTTCGGGTTTGCTCTGTTTGCTCTGTGCTCTCTGTGGTGAATCGTCTTCGTTTTACGACCCCGCTGCCACAAGTGCCACGATCTCTTCGCGCGGGGTGGCCGGGGCGGGGGTCGTGGCCCAGACGGTCATCAGGTGTTCGAGTTCGCCGCGGAGGGCCGCGAGTTCGGCTTCGCGGCCGGCGGCGTCGGTGTCGAGCAGGCTTTGCACCGTGGCGCGGGCGTCGAGTTCGTGGCTCCGCCGCACCAACTCGGCCGTCGCGGCGTCGCGCTCCCGGGCGAACTCGTCGTGCTGCTCGGCCGTCCGCACGGTCGTCTGCGTCAACAGCTTGAGCCGGTCGTCGGCTTCGGACGTGACGGCGTCCAGGGCGGCGCGGCGGGCGTCCAGGGACCGGGCGAAGCGGTGGAAGTGCCGCTCCCACTTCTTCTGCAGGACGCGCGTCTTGCGGTCGTCGGCCCCCGGCGCGCCGACCAGGGCGAGGGCCTTCGCGCCGACCTGCTCGATGTCCGTGCGGAGCCGGCGGCCGAGGTCTTCCACGTCGGCGAAGGCCAGCCGGTGGCGGTTCCGGGAGTCGGCCCAGTGGTCGAGTTCGGCCCGCAGTTGCCAGAGTTCGTGCTTTCGCGTGGCAGACCACTTGCGGCCCACGTCGGCCAGCGATTGCTCCCACCGCTCCAGGTGGCCGCGCTTGGCGACGACTTCGCTCTGTAGCGCGTCCCGCCCGGCGGCGAGCGTCACTTCCTGCACGGCCAGCGTCGATTGCCACGCTTCGAGCCGCAGGTGCAGCCGCCACAAGTCGTGCGCCCGCACCAGCCGCGCGGCGTCGGCGTCGGCCTGCCCGGCCTCGCGGTCGGCCAGCGCGTCCTCGCGGCGGGTCAAGTCGCCGGCGATCCGTTCGAGTTCGCCGACGGCCTCCCACTCGGCCCGCCGCCAGCGCTCCTGGGCCACGGCCAGCGTCGTCACGTGTTCGGCGACGACGAGCCGGTCGTCGAAGACGGTCGCCGCCCGGCGTTCGAGTTCGCCCCGGGCGCGGGCCACGTACGATTGCTCGCGGCGCAACTCCTGGTCGCGCTCGGCGACCTCGGCGAGGAACTGCCCCGGGTCGGCCGGGACCGCCAGGCCGACGGCCTCGGCCGGGATCAGCGTGGCGACCGGCACGGCGAGTTCGAGTTGCCGGAGGGCGGCGCGGGCGTTGGTGGCGCGGGCGTCGAGCCGGGCGATCTCGTCCCGCAGTTCGACGACCTCGTGCCGCAAGCCGTCGCGCTCCTCGGCCGGCGATTGCAGGCCGGCGGCGTGGGCGTTCAACTCGTCCCAGCCGGCGCGGAGCTTCGCCTGCTGCACGTCGGCGAGCGCGAAGAACTCGGCCCGGCGGGCCTCCAGCGTCGCCGCGTCCGCGGAGAGTTGCGCGCGCTCGGCGGCGACTTCCGCCAGCAGGTCGGCGACCTGCCCGGCGGTCAAGTGCGGTGTGGTCGTCGGTGACGGTGCGTCCGTGCGCCAGCTCATGGTCGGCCCCTCGCGGCGGTATAACCCCTCCAAGTTATCGGCGAGTTCGGCGGCGAACTTGATTCGACTGAAGTCTGGCTGTTGAGTGAGCAGAATGCCTTGGGCTTTCGCCGGCGGGCGGGGGGCGTATCTTGAGGGCGTGGCACCCCCCTCGGCCCCGTTGAAAGCGGACTCCCGAATGAGCGACGCGAAAAAGGTTTACATCGAGACCGTCGGCTGCCAGATGAACGTCCTCGACAGTGAGCTCGTCGTCGGCGCGCTCAAGCGGCAGGGCTACTCGCTCACGACCGTTCCGGCCGAAGCCGGGGTGCTCTTGTTCAACACGTGCAGCATCCGCGACCTGGCCGAGGAGAAGGCGTACTCGGCGCTCGGCCGCGTCGCCAAGTACAAGGCGCTGCACCCGGACACGGTCATCGGCGTGCTCGGGTGCATGGCCCAGAAGGAGCAAGAGGCGATCCGCAAGCGGGCACCCTACGTCGATCTCGTCGTCGGCACCGGGCAACTGGCGCAAGTCCCCGCTCTCATCGACAAGGCCCGCCAGACCCGCGAGCCGCAGTACGCCCTGAGCCTCGGCCGCGCCGACGGCGGCCGCACCGAGGTCGAGGCCAGTTTCGAGAGCTACGACCCGGCCCGCGACGCCTCGATGCGGCCGACGCCGTACCAGGCTTACGTCCGCATCCAGATCGGCTGCGACAAGTTCTGCACCTATTGCGTGGTGCCGAGCACGCGCGGCCCGGAGCAGTCGCGCGACCCCGGGCTGATCCGCCGCGAGGTCGAACTGCTCGTCGACCAGGGGGCGAAGGAAGTGACGCTGCTCGGCCAGACGGTCAACAGCTACGCCTTTACCCACGGCGACGGCCGGCGGACCCGGTTCAGCGACCTGCTCCACACCCTGCACGGCGTGCCCGGCATCGACCGCATCAAGTTCGTCACGAACTACCCCAAGGACATGACCGACGACGTGCTGGACGCCGTCCGCGACCTGCCCAAGGTGTGCAAGTACCTGCACGTCCCGGTGCAGTCCGGGTGCGACGAGGTCTTGAAGCGGATGAAGCGTGGGTACACCGTCGCCGACTACCGCGAGATGCTGCACCGCGTGCGGGAGAAGTTGCCCGGCGTGGCGATGTCGAGCGACTTCATCGTCGGCTTCTGCGGCGAGACCGAGGCCAGCTTCGAGAAGTCGATGGACCTGTGCCGCGAGGGCAAGTTCAAGAACTCGTTCATCTTCAAGTACAGCGAGCGGTCCGGCACCAAGGCGGCCGA